>JANYFF010000487.1 GCA_025362825.1 Polaromonas sp.
CCGCTGCTCGGGCGGCTTGGGACTTCAAGCCGGGATTTTCATTAAGATGCTGTCATTTACCTCTGAATTTGAGCCGCCATGACCTCCAGATTCCTTTCCATTGTTTCCATCGGTTTTATTACGGCTGGGCTTTTACTGTCCGGTTGCAGTGATTCGACCCGAACGGCGCCAGCCACCACCGGGTCCACGCCGGTATCGCTGGCCGCCATCACGACCGGAGCGACTGGTTTTACAGTCGGCGCACCGATGAGCGCACGCACCGTGTATGTGTTCTTCGATGCCCAGTGTCCGCATTGCGGCGCACTCTGGTATGCCGCCAAGCCCTTGAAGACCCAGGCCAAATTCGTATGGATTCCCGTCGGCATCCTGAACGGCGCCAGCACCGCACAGGGCGCTGCCTTGCTGGCCGCCAGCGATCCGGCCGTAGCCATGGATGAACACGAAGCCTCGATGATGGCCAAAGGCGGCGGCATCAGTGCAGCCGGCAACACAGACACCCAAAAGCTCGCCATCGCAAAAAACACCGCCTTGATGAATACTTTCGGCATCGCCTCCATCCCGACCGTTGTGGCAACGCATGCGCAAACCGGGGCTCTGGTGGTTCAGGAAGGCGCGATGCCCACCGAAGCCCTTGCCATGCTGCTGGGCTTGCAGGTTCCCGCACGGTAATTTCCGGGGCGGGCACTTGCAAGGTGCCTGGGTGCGTGCTAGTGTCTCGATTGGTGCTTCTGACGATGCGCGCCGCTGCGTTCGCTACCGAACGCACGGCTGCCTTAGTCCTTCACCTGTGTTCGTTAACGAACATACAAAGACGCGTGGAATATTTATACTCTTTTGGCTATGTAAAACCTTGATACACGGTTATGCCGCCCAAAAACAAATTCGCCCGGAAGTATGACGCTGGCCCATAAAACCCCCTC
The DNA here is from genome assembly GCA_025362825.1 of Polaromonas sp. GTDB lineage: Bacteria > Pseudomonadota > Gammaproteobacteria > Burkholderiales > Burkholderiaceae_C > Polaromonas. The sequence continues at coordinate 921 of JANYFF010000487.1, forward strand.
TGAAATTACTGATCCCAAAAAAAACCTGTTGCTCGCTGCACTGCCCGATGCCGAGCTGGAGCGCTGGTTGCCGCAACTTGAATGGGTAGAACTGCCACTGGGGCACGTGTTGTACGAGTCAGGCAAAACACTGGATCACGTCTACTTTCCAACCACGGCGATTGTTTCCCTGCTGTACGTACTTGAAAACGGCGCTTCAGCCGAGATCGCCGTTGTGGGCAAAGAGGGCATTGTGGGCGTGTCGCTGTTCATGGGCGGCGGCTCCACGCCCAGCCGGGCAGTGGTGCAAAGCGCCGGTCAGGGCTATCGCCTGACAGCTCCGGCCATGACGGAAGAGTTCAACCGCGCCGGCCCGGTGTTGCACCTCTTGCTGCGCTACACCCAGGCGCTGATCACGCAGATGGCGCAAACCGCGGTGTGCAACCGCCACCATTCGCTCGACCAGCAACTGTGCCGCTGGCTGCTGCTCAGCCTGGACCGATTGCAGGGCAGCGAGCTGGTCATGACGCAGGAGCTAATTGCCAATATGCTCGGTGTGCGCCGTGAAGGTGTGACCGAAGGCGCGCTCAATTTGCAGCACGCCGGCTTGATCCGCTACACGCGTGGCCGCATCACGGTGCTGGACCGTCCAGGCCTCGAAAAACGAACCTGCGAGTGTTACGCGGTGGTCAAAAAAGAATACGACCGGCTCTTGCCGGCAAAAGTGACGATCTAGTTTCACGCTCCGCCTGTAGCGGGCATCATTTGCAGCAATGTGCGTTTGCGTACGGTCTCACAATCGTGCGTGCGGTAGACTCGCGCATCGATCAAAACTGCACTCGACAGCAGTAGGACCGTGGCTCATCCCTTCAACCTGAAGGGCAGCAGCACACCAGAGTTCTCTCATGCTTCCCGTCGAAAACCATTTGATTGAGTTGCTTCCGCGCAAGGACCGCTTGCGCCTTCTCAAACTTTGCGAGCCCGTCGAGCTCGTGTTAGCCGATGTGCTCTCCGAGCCCGGTAAGCCCACGCGTTACGTTTACTTTCCGACCGATGGCTTTATCTCGCTGATCGCACAGATTGAAGGCAGCCCTGGCGTGGAGGTCGGCATGGTGGGCCGTGAAGGCATGCTGGGCGCGCAATTGGCTTTGGGTGTGGTGACCGCGCCCTTGTATGCATTGGTACAGGGCGCAGGTGTCGCGTGGCGTATAGGCACCAGGGCGTTCCGGACCGAGCTGGAGGGCAGCTCTGCGCTTCAGCGCGGGCTGAACCGCTACGTCTATGTGTTGATGTCACAGCTGGCTGAATCCGCGGCCTGCTTGCGCTTTCACCAGATAGGGCCGCGCCTGGCACGCTGGCTGCTGATGAGCCAGGACCGATCCCATGCCGACAGCTTCGAAGTCACGCAGGAATTTCTGGCCTACATGCTCGGGGTACGCCGCGTGGGCATCACGGCCGCTGCTGGTATCCTGCAGCGCAGCGGGCTGATTGAATACAGCCGTGGCCAACTCACTGTGCTTGACCGCCGCGGACTTGAGGCTGCCGCATGCAGCTGTTACGCGACGGACCAGAAGGCATACGCCAATTTGATGTAACTGCCGTGTTCGCTTTCTAACCCTTACTTGGACAAAAGGTGTGGTTCGGGCGATGTTTTTTTGTGTAAAGCATGTTGGCTAACGCACAGACGAAGAATTTCAGCGCTTCTATAACCGGCATAAAAGCGGATTGCGAACCCTGCAGCCCAGGTAATCGACAGTTGTTGTCGCGCAAGTTGACGCCTCTTTTTACCGAAAGGTTTGTCATGATCAGACTGGCTTCAACACCTGGACCACACGTCAAAAGCACGCCCTGCAGGATTTTGAAAATACCTGACCGCTGGGCCGGAACACCCGCCCAGCCGGTGTCTGCGCAAAGGATGCAGGCGCCTGCTGCGCCCGATCCGCCTGATGATTTGTCGGATGCAGACTGGGACGCGCTGTTTCACGCCGTCGAGGCCCGCCTGCGGGACGCCGTGAATGAGCCCTTGGCGCAGAGGATCAAAATGCTGCCTCCCGACGCGCCGGAACTGGTTCAGACCATCGTGCTGGAATGTGTGGATGCACTGGATCAGCTGCACCGGGCACTCACGCACGAGCGTCAGCAACGCGACCAGCGGACAGGGCCTGATCATGGTGTTTAGCCAACATCACCACGGTCTACCTGGAGACCCTCTGGTGGGACATCACACCCATTTGCCCGACACCATGGGCTGCGAGCCAAACTCTCGCGGATTCGCTGCATTGCTCGCCAGTTTCAAGTCCTCAGGGGGACTCTGGTGCGGCGATGATCTGGCCCGCTTGCTCGAATACCGCCAGTGTGGCGATACGGGGAGTCTGGCCAGGTTGATGGTGTCGGGTGACATTTTCAGTTTTCAATGGCAGGGCAATGTCTGGGTCCCGATGTTTCAGTTTGACCCCAGCCAGCTGTCTGTCAAACAAGGTGCCCGGCAGGTGCAAGGGGAGTTGTCACAGGTGTTTGACGGGTGGATGCTCGCTGCCTGGTTTGCGCAACCCAATACATGGCTGAAAGATCGGCGACCTGTTGACCTGCTGGACCTGAATTTACCGGCAGTATGTGCGGCCGCCCGCGCTGACCGCTTTGTGGCAACAGGCTGAGTGAATCCCCCGTATTCGATTTCTACATCGTTCGTGAACGCGAAGGGGAAGCGACGACAGTACAGACGTAGGGCTAGCGAAGTCAACTAAGCGCACGGATGATTTAGAAATGGAATTATGGCCTGATAGTGGTTTCTACTCCGATGCCGCGAAAACCGATGAATTCGCATGCGTTGTTAAACATCGGCTCTCCACTGACACTGAATTGCTGCGTTGACCCATCGGCATTGACGCGGCCAAACAGAAAATTAAGAAATGGCTGGCGAGCTGCAATTTTTTCTTGCAGAATTTTTCGCTCCGTTTCATTCCATCCGGTGATCTCGGCATCCGTTTGGTCACCAAAAAATGCGGTCACCCGGATGCCCAAAATCTCCAACACTGGCCCTGATACCGTGGTGAATTCTCCGGTCGCGCTTTGCTCCCAATACCAGTCAGAGGCCAGCTCGGTCAAGCTGCGAAAACGGGCTTCGCTTTCGCGTAGGTTGGCCGTACGTTCCCGAACTGTTTGTTCAAGTATCTGGTTGTGCTCGTCGAGTTGTTTGTACAGCAGCCGCACTTCGAGCATATTGTGAATACGTGTCTTGACTTCAACCAGATCAAACGGCTTGCTGATGAAATCCTTGGCACCTGCCTGCAGGGCGCGTAATTTGTGACCTGGTTCGGCCGTCAGCACGATGACCGGTAGGTACTTGCCTGAATCATCTTTTTTGAGTCCGTCCATCACCTCAAAACCATCCATGACAGGCATTTTGAGGTCCAGCAAAATCAGGTCGTAGTGGTTTTTGGCATGTAATACGCAAACCTCTTCCGGTTTCATGGTGGACACAACGCGGGTATAGCCCGTCTCGCTGAGCAGTTGTTCGAGCAACTCCACATTGGCAGGTTGATCGTCAACGATCAGGATGCTGGCATTGAGAATTTTGTCTGGACTGAGCATGATGGTTTTCCTTTTTTCCTGCTTTATTGATGCGAGCTAAGTTCAACGCGCGCAATTTCTATAATTTTTTCAGCTATGTCTTCTGGCGATAAAACGTAGTCGATGCAGCCGCTGGCAATCGCGGTTTCGGGCATGTCGGGCTGAATCGCTGTACTGAGTTTTTGGGCGATGGTGATGCCGCCTGCGTCCTTGAGTCCGCAAAGCGCGGCGGCCCCGTCACCGTCGTAGCCCGAAACAATCACTGCAATCAGTTTGCCGTCCCAGCACTCGGTCAGCGACTTTAAAAATACCGTGATGACATCCGGCCAGCCTCTGGGTTTGGAGATCGGCTTTAAAAGAAACACGCCCTCGCTCACATGAAGATCCCGGTTTGCAGGAATGATGAACACCCGATTGGGCCTGACCAGCAGACTTTCGGTGATGAGCTCAACCGGCATGCTGGTGAAGTGCGGAAGCACTTCATGAAGCTGGGTCGGCATGATGGTGATGTGGTTCACGATGACGATCGCAACCCCCATATCAGAGCGAAGATGTTTCAGTAGCCGGATGTAGGCATCCAGGCCGCCAGCCGAGCCGCCCACGCAAACAATCGGAAAATTCTTCATGGAAGATTCCTTTGACGGGCTCGACTTATTGCGCGAACATCGCGCGTTGCGGCGAGCGTCAAAGCTTCGTCCAGAGTCGCCATGAACTGGTTGATGTTGATGGGTTTCGTGAGGTAACGGTAAAAACCTGTCGCTAATCCCTTTTCGATCTCGGCGGGTATGGCGTTGGCGCTGAGGGCCACGACCGGAATATGCGCAGTCGCCGGGTTGGCCAGTAATTTTTTCAGCACCTCGATGCCGCTGATGCCGGGCAGGTTGATGTCCATCAAAATGACATCCGGCAGTGCAGTCAGCGCCATTTCCAGGCCGCTGATGCCATTTCTTGCAGATAGGAGGTGAATATCTGGCCGGCGCTCAATGAGGGATTCAACCAGCAACAGGTTTGCCGGGTTGTCCTCAACATAGAGCAGGGTATGCACCTGTGCATTGCTTTTTGCCAGCGCAGCATCCTGTTCCTGTTCCTGTTCCTGTTCCTGTTCCTGTTCCTGTTCCTGTTCCTGTTCCTGTTCAGCTATCAGATCCATTTCAATCCAGAACGTGCTGCCCTTTCCGACAAGGCTTTCGACACCAATCGTTCCTCCCATCAGCTCGACCAGTCGTTTGGTCATGACCAGACCTATGCCCGTACCTTGTTCGGCTTTTACCTCTTGCCCGAGCCGGTTAAACGGCTGAAAGAGGTGGGCTATTTTCTCTACCGACAAACCTTCACCAGAGTCTTCGACGCCGATGCGGATACGGCCGGATCCAGTTTCAATACAGGTCACCGCAACCGTTCCGCGGACTTTGTTGTATTTGATGGCGTTGGACAGAAGGTTGATCAAAATCTGCTTGACCCGCATGCTGTCGGCTT
>JANYFF010000434.1 GCA_025362825.1 Polaromonas sp.
GAGACCGGGCATGATGGGACGACAAACGGGAGGGCAGGACAAATTGTTCTACTCCTTCAACCTCGAAGATCACATTCCATTCAATCACCTACATCGACGACGGGAACCTGCCCCCAGACAACAACTGGGTGGAGAACCAGATCCGGCCGATTGCCATCGGACGCTCGAACTGGCTGTTCGCCGGATCACTGCGGGCGGGACAGCGCGCGGCCGCGGTGATGAGCCTGGTGCACTCGGCACGGCTGAACGGGCATGATCCTTACGCGTACCTGCGCGACATTCTTGAGCGCCTGCCGACGCAACCGGCAAGCCGCATTGATGAGTTGCTGCCGCATCGGTGGTCTGCGGCCACCTGAGCGTCCGTTATTCATCCAGCTGTATCAGCCGGTCGCCCGTCAAGACGGGTTGGCCGGACGCTTACTACTCGACTAATTACCTAATCGATCTGCAAGCCGGCATCATCATGGATGTCGAGGCAACCCCGGCACACCGCACGCAGGAAGTCGAGTCCACCAAGACCATGGTGCAGCGGGTGGAGGATCGTTTCGACATCACGCCCCGCCGATTGGTTGGCGACACCGCCTATGGCAGTGCGCCGATGCTCAATTGGTTGGTCAACGAAAAGCAGATTGAGCCGCATGTACCTTTATGGGACAAAACGCAACGCAAGGATGACACGCTGTCGAGCACCGACTTTCAGTGGATTGAGCCGGCCAACGAGTACCGCTGCCCTGAGGGGCATGCATTATTGAGCAGCAGACGCTCATTCAAGAATCCACGCACTCACATCACGCAAGAAGACACCATCATCTATCGCGCAAGTCAGTATGATTGCGCTGCATGCCCACGCAAAGCCCAATGCTGTCCGAATACGCCGGCGCGCAAGATTGCCCGCAGCATTCATGAGAGTGTCCGTGAAGTTGCGCGGCAGATCGGCCAAACCGATGCCTTCAAGCGATCTGGCCGACAGCGTAAAAAGGTCGAGATGCTGTTTGCCCACCTCAAGCGCATTCTCAAACTCGACAGACTGCGACTGCGCGGTCTCTCGGGGGCTCAAGATGAGTTTCTATTAGCGGCAACCGCGCAGAATTTGCGAAGAATGGCCAAGTGGTTGATGCCAGGAAACGGGAAAGCAGGGTTAATACCGGCGTGAAAGAGGACCGAAAAGACCGGTTCGGTCAAAAAAAGAGCCACTGGATAAAAAGGTCAGCCTGCGCGATTCAAATGCGATCACCACCACGTTTCAAATCGAGTTTTTCAACAGAATTGGCCCAACCCGGTCGTTCAAACGTAGAGTTTGATGGACCGCATCCGCTGCAAAGCGGCTGACCGGGTCAATGGTCATCACCAGCAGTCTGGTCAACGAATACAGGAACGGTGTGTCAGTTCACACCGGCGTTCGCACCTAATGCAACACCCGTCGCTCCCCTGTCACCGATTACCTGCATTTACTAGAAAACCTGTTGTCTTTCATACGCAACAGATTGAAGGTTTTCTATTTTGCAATGCAAACAATATATAAACCATCAAAATACCTTGATTTACATAGATATTTACATGCAACAGCATTCATTAACTACAGAATTTGGAATATCAAATCTAGTCCATAAAATGCAGTTATTGATTTTTCACGCCTTTGTCTGTGTCTGTGGATAGGCTTTGTTTCTGCTACTAGGACAGTCTGCGCCCATCGACCCCTGTACACCCGCGCCGCACGGATGTCGGACAAACACCCGGATGGCTCGGCGCATCGATATGAGCGCAGTTGTTGGCGTTTCACCATTTTCCGGATGGCCGCTGCCTGCGCACGGCTTCGGACATCAGTTCAACGGCATCACGTCGGTTGGCTTGTTGTGCGAACTGCAATGCTGTCAGGCCTTGCTGGTTTTTGAGCAAGGGGTCGGCACCTTCGTCGATCAGCAACTTTACCGATTCCGGGCTGCCATACATGCTGGCCATCATCAGCGGGGTGCTGCCGTTGGGGGATTCTGCGTCGATGTAGGCGTGGTTCTCAAGCAGCAGGGCTATCAATTTCACCTGCCCGGTGCTGGCCGCATAGTGCAGCGGCGTCCAGCCGGTCTTGTTGACGTCAGCGCCCTTTTTCAGCATTTTTTCGGCCAGTTCAAGCTGACCCTTGAGCGACGCCAGCATGAGCGGGCTTTCACCTTGCGGATTGAGGAGGTTGAGATTGATGTTGGGCGCATCAATCAGGGTTGCCGCAATTTTTGGGGCCGGCTCGCGCAAGGCGACTAACAGGCCGTACTGGCCTTTTTCATCCACCGTGTTGGCGTCAAAACCCCGCGCCGGCAGCCGCTGGATGGCAACCACATCATCCACCTTCATGGCCTTAAAGAAATCTTCATAAGAGCCTGAAAATGCGTATGAAAATCCAATTAAAACATAAAGGTATATGAGCTTTTTAAAGTGATTTATAAAGAGCATTTCAGGCCTTTACACCTGTGAACAGGTCTTCAAAATTGCGGCTGGTCGCCTCGGCGATGACCTCAAGGCTTTGACGCTTGAGCTCAGCCACAAGTTTCGCCACATACGGCACATAAGAGGGATTGTTTGTTTTGCCACGGTAGGGCACCGGTGCAAGGTAAGGACTGTCGGTTTCGATCAGGATGCGGTCCAGCGGCACAAAGGTAGCTACCTCACGGATATCGGTGGCGGTCTTGAAGGTCAAAATCCCCGAGAAAGAGATATAAAACCCAAGGTCCAGCGCAGCACGGGCCACCGCTTTGCTTTCAGTAAAGCAGTGGAAAACGCCGCCAGCACGGTTTGCGGCGTCAACGCCCTCGCCCTCCTCTTTCAGGATGGCTATGGTGTCATCGGACGCACTGCGGGTGTGGATGATCAGGGGTTTGCCGACCTGGCGGGCCGCGCGGATATGCACCCTGAACCGCTCGCGCTGCCATTCCATGTCTGCCAGGCTACGTTCGCCCAGGCGGAAATAGTCAAGGCCTGTTTCACCGATGCCAACCACTTTTGGCAAGACTGAACGCTGGACGAGATCTTCAACGCTGGGCTCTGTCACGCCTTCATTGTCGGGATGCACGCCCACGCTGGACCAGAAGTTGTCATAGGTTGTGGCGAGCGCATGAACCTCTTCAAACTCCTCCAATGTGGTGCAAATGCACAGCGCGCGGTCAACACCGGCTTCGCGCATAGCCTGGCGAATCTGCGGCAGCTCGGCCTTGAGTGCAGGAAAGCTCAGATGGCAGTGGGAGTCTGTAAACATGAATAAACGTAGCCTAGGATCAAATAGCGTCGCAACCCCCGGAAATACGGCCGCACTGCGCTATGAATTTAATAGTAAGCCTGCGGTCTGGCAATCAACCGGAGGCATCGCACAAAAGCGCCCACTACCCAAAGCCTAGATCGTCTGGGTCGGACGATCAGAAGCCAGATGGGCGCCAAGAATTTCTTCAATCTTGAGCTTGAGCAGGCGTGATTTATCGTCATCGGGAAAACGGATTCCCACACCCTGGGTACGGTTGCCGGCAGCGCGGCCCGGCGTTACCCAAGCGACTTTTCCGGCAATCGGGTAGCGCTGCGTGTCTTCCGGCAGAGTAAGCAATACATAAACCGCAGCGCCAAGCTGGTATTCGCGTGCAGTGGGGATGAACACGCCGCCTTCCTTGAACAGCGGGATGTAGGCAGCGTAAAGCGCGGCTTTTTCCTTGATCGCCAGCTGAACGACGCTTGGCCTGGCGACAGCAGCAGCGGGTGAACTTGCAGGTGGCGGTGTGCTCATGGGGCTAGTTTATCGGTTGACCACCGATGTGTGCATGCTTAAACCGTGCAATTTGAAGGCTGTTACTTATTATTTTGCGGCCAGCGCGACCTTGGCCCGGCTGGTCAGCGATTCGAGCATCAAGCCCGGGTTGTAGGGATGCTCGACAGTGCGTGCAGTGACGGCGAGTTCCTTAGACCAGTTGGCCAGCGCGTACATGCCGGTCTGTCCGGGCGATATAGCCGGGAGGTCGGCACGGCTGAAAAACCGCGGTTCTGCGCCGACGCGAACGGCCCACACGTCGTGGCAAAGCTTTTGCAGTGCATCAACGGCTTGCGCGGGAGCCCAGTCTGACAAGGCCGTGACATCGCCCCTGGCCATCGCTTTGGGCAGCGCTTGCCAGCTTTGGGCAATGGCGCCAGCCTGGCCGGTTTGCACCCAGGCCAGCGCGTCAGCCGGTCGGCCGCCTGCGGCAGTCAGCAGGATTTTCAAATCCGCGGCAGCCAGTGGTTTGGCTTTTTTGGCTGCGCCCTCGCCTTCAGCCTGGTTGCTTGCAGACTGCAGCCATGCAAGACCGTCTGCAAAATCAGGCCAGTGCATGGTGTGGCTTAAGCAACGGCTGCGAATCGTCGGCAGCAACTGTTGCGCCGCATCTGTAGCGAGGATGAACTTGACGGCGCCGGGCGGCTCTTCTAGGGTTTTAAGCAGCGTATTGGCGGTGATGCCGTTCATGCGTTCAGCGGGGAAAACCAGCACAACCTTGGTCGTGCCGCGTGAGCGTGTGAATTGGGTGAAAGACACAGCCTCACGCGCGGCGTCGACCTTGATTTCCTTGCTGGGCTTGCGTTTCTTGCTGTCCAGATCGTCCTGGGTTTTCTCGTCGAGTGGCCAGCCCAGCTCGAGCGACAGTATTTCAGGCAGCAGCATGCACAGGTCGGCATGGGTGTGCACGTCCACCGCATGGCAGCTACCACAGACGCCGCAAGCGCCTGCCGGCGACGGGTTTTCACACAGCCAGGCGCGCGCCAGGGCCAGCGCCAGTTCGAATTGCCCAAGCCCGGACGGCCCGCTCAGCAACCACGCATGGCCACGCTGGGTCAGCAGGCTTGACAGCTGGGTTTGCAGCCACGGCGCCATGGCGGGCGCACCCACGGTTGCACTCATGGCAACCATCCCTTGAGAACAAAGATCTGGTGAACGTCGGTCCACACCGCGTCCCTGGATTGCGCAGCATCGATACGCGCAAAACGGCGCGGAGCGGCTTCCTGGCGCATCGCATAGCCTTGGGCTACGCGGCGAAAAAATTCAAGCGGCTGCGCCTCAAACCGGTCAGGTACGCGGGCGTCGGCAAGTCGTTTGGCGGCCTCTTCCGGATTCAGATCAAACCAGATGGTCAGATCAGGCTGTATCAGGACATGCGGATCATCGCGCCCCTGCACCCATTTCTCCAGCGTCAGCAGCACATCGACATCAAAGCCGCGACCCCCACCCTGGTAGGCAAAAGTCGCATCGGTAAACCGGTCACACAGCACCACGTCGCCGCGGCCAAGGGCGGGCAGAATCACCGTCACCAGATGGTCGCGCCGGGCGGCAAAAATCAGCAGCGCTTCGCTCAAGGCATCCATGGCGTCGTTGAGCACCATGGCGCGCAGCTTTTCAGCCAGCGGTGTGCCGCCGGGCTCGCGGGTCAGGGTTACGGTGCGACCCGAAGCCCTGAAGGCATCACCCAGCGCGGCAATGTGCGTGGATTTGCCCGCGCCGTCGATACCTTCAAAGCTGATAAAGATCCCGCTCGTCATCATTGGCCCCGGATGTATTTATTGACCGCACGGTTGTGGTCGTCCAGATTGGCGCTGAACTGGCTGCTGCCGTCACCGCGCGCAACAAAATACAGCGCTTTGGTTGGCGCTGGCTGCACTGCAGCAAGTAGGGCGGCCTTGCCGGGCATCGCAATCGGTGTGGGTGGCAGGCCGGCGCGGGTATAGGTGTTGTAAGGCGTGTCGGTTTGCAGGTCGCGCCGGTGCAAATTACCGTCGTATCTATCACCCAGCCCGTAAATCACGCTAGGGTCGGTTTGAAGCAGCATACCGATGCGCAGGCGGTTGGTAAAGACACCGGCAATCTGCGCGCGATCAGCGGCTTTGCCGGTCTCTTTTTCAACAATGCTGGCCAGGATGAGGGCCTGCTCAGGACTTTTGAGAGGCGTATCCGGGCTGCGCAAAGCCCACGCGGCTTCGGAACGTTTGTCCATGGCTTTGGCTGCGCGCTGCAGCACACGTAAATCGCTGCTGCCCTTGGCGTAAGTGTAGGTATCAGGGAAAAACCGCCCTTCGGGAAAAACGCCCGGCTTGCCCAGCTTTTCCATGATCATTTCGGGGCTGAGCCCCGCAGATTCGGGCGTTAGCTGCTCTGCTTTTTGTAGCGCACTGCGAACCTGGTTGAAGTTCCAGCCCTCCACCAGCGTGATGCTTTTCAGGGCTTCCTCACCGCGAACCAGCATGCGAAGCAACCCCAGCGGCGTGGTACCGGCAGCGATTTCATAACTGCCAGCCTTGATCTGCCGGGCCTGGCCCGAAAGCCGGAACCAGGCTTGCAACAGCGGCGTGGGAACGTCCGCCCCGCTGGCGACGACCACTTCTGCAACGGTTGCAGCAGAGGTGCCGGGTTCTATCTCAAGGTCAGCGACCGAAGCGCCAGGCGGGAGTTTCAGGACCATAGGCTGGTTGAGCCACCATAGCCCGGCCCCCAGTACGAGAAGGCCCGCCACAAACAGCAGTGTCAGCAGTCTTGTAAAAAATCGACCCAAAACCCATTTACCTTTCCAGTTACTTGGCAATCGCGGCAGTGCCGCAATCTATCCCTATGATAATTCAGCGCATGCTTACCCTTACCTCCGATTTGCCCGATGTTTCCGCAGAACTGGCCGCGTCCCTGTCGGGCTTCGCTGAGCTGGCACATTTGGGTGTGATTCGCGCAAAAGGCGAAGACGCGGCGACGTTTTTGCAGGGGCAGCTGACGCAGGACGTGGCCGGGATGGGTCCGGATCAAGCCCATCTGGCCGCATTTTGCAATGCCAAAGGCCGCATGCAGGCGAGTTTTGTGGTGTTCAAACGGGCCCCGGACGAGATCCTGTTGGTTTGCAGCCGCGACCTGCTGGCGCAGACGCTCAAGCGGCTGAGCATGTTTGTGATGCGCGCCAAAGTAAAGCTGGAAGATGCCACCGCCGACTTCACGCTTCTTGGCCTGACCGGAACCGCTATTGAATCCATAGCAGGAGGCGCACGGAATCCGGGGGCTACGACCACTATTGATGGTGTAAATCTGGTTTTTCTGCATACTGGAGCCCGGCGGGCACGCGCGTTGTGGTGCGCACCGGCCGGCACGCCGTGGCCGCAGGGCGCAAGGCTGGCGCCGCCAATCTGGGCCTGGCTCGAAGTCCGGTCCGGCATTGCAATGATCACCTTGCCGATTTTTGTGGCTTTTGTGCCTCAGATGCTGAATTACGAATCGACGGGCGGCGTTAACTTCAAAAAGGGCTGCTACCCCGGTCAGGAAGTGGTGGCGCGCAGCCAGTTTCGCGGCACGCTCAAGCGCCGGGCCTACCTTGCACACTGCGAAG
>JANYFF010000490.1 GCA_025362825.1 Polaromonas sp.
CTAGACATCGTCTGGGGTACGCTGGTAAGCGGCATGGCCACGATGGCCGGCAAGATTGCGCTGGATTATTTAAATCGATAGATCATTGCGGATCCCAAATCAAAAGCCACCTCGCGGTGGCTTTTTTGGTGGTGAAGCAGAAACTTATTTCAGACCTGCTGCGACCCGCAGGGCGGCTGCCTTGTCGGTCCGTTCCCACGTAAATTCCGGTTCGTCACGGCCGAAGTGGCCATAAGCCGCAGTCTTCTCGTAGATAGGGCGCAGCAGGTCGAGCATCTGGATAATGCCTTTTGGCCGCTGGTCGAAGTGCTCCTGCACCAGTGCCGACAGCTTTTCGTCAGACATCACGCCCGTGCCTTCGGTGTATACCGTGACGTTCATGGGGTTAGCCACGCCGATCGCGTAAGCCACCTGGATCTGGCACTGCCGGGCCAGGCCTGCAGCGACGATGTTCTTGGCAACGTAACGCGCTGCGTAGGCTGCTGAACGGTCGACCTTTGAGGGGTCCTTGCCGCTGAAAGCACCGCCGCCGTGCGGGCAGGCGCCGCCGTAGGTGTCAACGATGATCTTGCGACCGGTCAGGCCGCAATCGCCTTGCGGGCCGCCAATGACAAATCGTCCGGTTGGGTTAATCAGGTACTTGGTATTTTCCGTCAGCATGTGCTTTGGCAGCACCGGCTTGATGATCTCCTCGATGATGGCCTCGATAAACGATGCCTTCATTTTCTTCGGTGTTTCGGACTGGTCAGGGCTGTGCTGGGTAGACAGCACGACGGTATCGATGCTGTGCGGCTTGCCATCGACATAACGCATCGTGACCTGGCTCTTGGCATCGGGGCGCAGGAAAGGCAGGCGGCCGTCCTTGCGCAACTGTGCCTGGCGCTCGACCAGACGGTGTGCGTAATAAATCGGTGCGGGCATCAGCTCTGGCGTTTCGTCGCAGGCGTAACCGAACATCAGGCCCTGGTCGCCGGCGCCGGTGTTGAGGTGGTCGTCGCTCGCGTGGTCCACGCCCTGGGCGATGTCGTTGGACTGCTTGTCATAGCAGACCATCACGGCGCAGCCTTTGTAGTCGATGCCGTATTCGGTGTTGTCGTAGCCGATGCGCTTGATGGTGTCGCGCGCCACCTGAATATAGTCAACGTGGGCGTTGGTGGTGATCTCACCAGCGAGAACCACCAGTCCAGTGTTGGTCAGGGTTTCAGCGGCTACGCGTGACAGTGGGTCCTGTTTGAAGATGGCATCGAGGATGGCATCAGAGATCTGGTCGGCTACCTTGTCGGGATGGCCCTCAGAGACAGATTCAGAAGTAAAGAGAAAATCGTTCGCCATTGCGTACACTCCATTGGGTTGATTGGCGCGTTGCCAGCCTGGAATGCCTCGGCGAACGCTTTAGCAGTTTGGTTTAATGTCGCTCTGCAAGTTGTTCAATAACTCAGCGACAGCTTGCATTATAGAACGCACCGCCCCGGCGCGCCTTCGCACCCAAATACACACTTGATGATCTGGTTATTCCGTTTTTTCTCCCTCTGGCCGCTGGCTGCGCTGCACGAGCTGGGCGGCGCGCTGGGCTGGCTGGTATGGGTTACCAGCCCCGGCTATCGGGCGCAGTTCAGGGCCAACGTTGCGCAGGCCGGGCTGCCGTTTGAAGCCGCGCGACCGGCTATTGCCGAGGCCGGTCGCTTTGTCGCGGAATTGCCCAAGCTGTGGCTGCGGCCGCAACACGAGTCGTGCCTTGGCAACGTGCGTTTTGAGGGGCAGGCGCATGCAGAGCAAGCCTTTGCGCAGGGGCGTGGCGTGATTTTCTTCGGGCCGCACTGCGGAAGTTTTGAGCTCGGCCCACAGGCACTAGCCGAGGTGTACGGCCCCATCACCGCGATTTACCGGCCCGCCCGTAAGCGCTGGCTGGCCGCGATTGAACAGTTAACCCGTCAAAGGCCCATGTTGACTGTGGTGCCCGCCTCGCTGAGCGGTATCCGGTTGATGCACAAGACCCTCAAGGCCAACAAGGCTGTGGCCCTGTTGACCGACCAGGTGCCCCCTGAGGGCTTGGGCTTGTGGGCACCGTTTTTCGGCAAACCTGCCTACACCATGACCCTTGCGGCACGTCTGGCGCTGCAAAGTTCGGCTGTGCTGCTGCCCGTCAGCTGCGAGCGTCTGCCGCACGGTCAGGGCTATTTTGTGAAAGTCTGGCCACCGGTTCTGGCCGCAGCCAGCAAGCCGGATGTGCTGGACCTGGTGACGCAGATCAACCGGGCGATTGAAGCGATTGTGCTTAGCCAACCGGGCCAGTATTTGTGGGGCTACGGGCGCTACAAGGCGCCGCGCCGTGAAACCAGCGTGAAGGAAACCGCTTGAGAACCCTGCGTCAGTGGGGCAGCGCCCTTTTTACCCGGAGCGGCATTGTTTTCATGCAGGCTCTGGCTGCTGTGCCGCTGCCTGCTGTACGCGGCATTGGCATAGCTTTGGGCTGGTTTTTATACCTCGTGGTGGGCTCCCGCCGGCGGGTGGTGGATGCCAACCTGCTGCTATGTTTTCCGGAGCAAACTGTGCAGCAAAGACGGGGGCTAGCTCAACAAACCTTTATTTATTTTGCCCAGGCCTGGCTGGACCGAAGCTGGCTCTGGCATGCGCCGCCCGAGATCGTCAGGCGCCGGCTGAAACTGACCGGCGCAGAGGTGCTGGAAGGCGAGCAACCAGTGGTGATTTTTGCGCCGCATTTTGTCGGTATGGATGCCGGCTGGACGGCGCTGACCCAGCAGGTGCAGCGCGCCTTCACCACGATTTACACCGACCAGGCCAACCGCATGCTGGACCGCTGGATACTGCGAGGCCGCCGCCGCTTTGCGGCCACGCCAGGCGGTGGCGCGCGTCTGTTTGGCCGCATCGAAGGCGTGCAACCCATCTTGAGCGCGCTGAAGTCAGGCCAGCCTTTGTATCTGTTGCCCGACATGAACTTTGGCCCGCAGGAGTCGGTGTTCGTGCCTTTTTATGGCGTTTCCGCTGCCACTGTGCCTTCACTCTCGCGTTTTGCCCGCCTGAGTCGCGCGCGGGTGGTGCCGGTTATTACCCGCATGACGGGCGGGGGCTACGACGTACAGGTGCTGCCAGCCTGGGAGAATTTCCCGACCGGCGACCTGCTGGCCGATACCGCCCTGATGAATCAGCGGCTGGAGGGCTATATCAATGCCCAACCTGCGCAGTATTACTGGGTGCACAAACGCTTCAAGAGCCGGCCTGAAGGCGAAGCACCGGTTTATTAAGGCTGGATACGCTAAAAACTTCGGGTTTTGGAGTTCTAGTTATGAAAAAGGCCGACAGCCCTTATAAAACGGGCACGGTTCGCTATTATTTTCGGAGCGTTTGAGGAATCTTCAGGCCAGGAAAGCCTTCAGGTACTGCGCCACCAGTTCGGGCTGCTCGTGCACGATCCAGTGTGTGGCGCCTTCGACGCGCCGTATCTGCATCTGCGGCACGTAGTCGTCGAGCCCGTTGAGCAGCGCCGGCGGCAGCGCGATGTCGCCCATGCCCCAGATTACCAGCGTCGGCAGCTTGACTTCGAGCATCTCACGCGGAATCGTCACGGCTGCCGCGGCCGGGTCGTTGTGCGGCGGGCCGGGGCGCGGTGGGCGCAGCGGCGATGCACGGTAAAAATTCAGCGGGCCGGTCAGGCCGCGCTGCCACACCTCACGGTACTGGGCCCGTACGCCGTCAGTCAGCCACGCATGGCCGCCGTCCACGGCTCCGAATTTGGTAAAAAATTCCCATAAGCGGTGAAAGTCGTTTTCCGCTAACAGGACTTCTGCATCCGGGCGGATCAGGAAATTCATGTAAGCGCTGGCGGCCTGTTGTGCGGGTGAATGCTGCAGCTCGCGCAGAAAGGTGCCGGGATGTGGCGAGTTGATGATGGCCAGCTTTTTCATCAACGCCGGGTGGCTGGCAGCCAGATTCCAGGCCACTGCGCCGCCCCAGTCATGTGCCACCAGGCAAGCGAGTTGGCCACCCTCCATGGCGATCAGCGCCGCAATGTCCTGTACCAAGTGTTTGGGGCGGTAGGCGGCCACGTCTGCCGGTGCGCTGGACTGCTCAAAACCGCGGAGGTTGGGCGCGATACAGCGGTAACCGCCGTTTTCGGGCTTTGCAAAGTGTTCAAGCAGTCCGTCCCAGACGAATGCGGCCTCCGGAAAACCATGCAAAAACACCAATACTGGCCGGCCTTCTGTGCCGGTGGTACGGCAGGACAGCGTGATGCCGTGGGGCAGTGTGCGAAAACCGGTCTGTACCATAACGCTCCGTTTTTAATAGCTACACAGGCAGCAAAAACCTGGACTAGCAGCCTTTTTGATTCAAAAAGCAGTGACAAATTGCTGAAATAGACCGCCCAATTGCCTGTCATCGACTGACCCCACCCCATACGTCCCCCCATTTCATTGAGTATCACCATGAACGCACCTGCCAACGCCAACGCCGCCCCCGCAACACCCGAGAAGAAACCAGGCAACCCCCAGCGCAAAAAAGCCC
>JANYFF010000496.1 GCA_025362825.1 Polaromonas sp.
AACAAATACATCTTCAATGTGCGGTCCAGCTACCAGCGTGAAACCGAAAAAGCCGTTTCGCACATGCATACGCTGGGCATCAACCGGATTGCCGTGGTGCACGTTGACGACTCCTTCGGCAACGACGCGGTAGTTGGCGCAAACAAAGGTTTTGAAAAAGCCAAAATACAGCCCACCGTCGTGATCAAGTTTGACCGCAACAAACCCGACTACACCGTCATCATTCCGGCGATCCTTAAAAGCAATGCGCAGGCCGTGTTGTGGATCGGTTCCGGCACCGCCGTCACCGACGGTATCAAGGCACTGCGCGAGGCCGGCTCGGCGGCGCAGGTTATCACCCTGTCCAACAACGCCTCGGCAGGCTTTATCAAGGCGCTGGGCACCGCAAGCCGTGGTGTCGTGGTGACCCAGGTCTTCCCTTACGAGAAGTCATACGCTTTCGGTATCGTGAAGGAAGCGCTCGAACTGGCAAAGGCCAACGGACAGTCAGAGGTTTCACCGGCCATGCTGGAAGGCTTTGCAGCCGCCAAGGTGCTGGTTGAAGGTCTGCGTCGGGCCGGGCCCAAGCCCACCCGTGAAAAAATCCAGGTCGCGCTGGAAGGCATACGAAAACTGGATATTGGTGGCCTGGAAATCAGCTACAGCCCCGAAGATCACACCGGCCTGGATTTTGCCGACCTCTCCATCGTCGGCACGGACGGTAAGTTCAAACGCTAGGACGATTGACCGGCAAGTGCTGGTTGCTGGCGACTCAGCGCGACTCAGTAATACAACGCGTTTTCAAGTTCCAGGAATTTTTCAGGCCCTACTGCTTCGCGGATTTTGGGGGCCAGTTCCTTGAGCTTGTCGAGGTCACCTGCGGCCTCGACCGCCAAATTGAGCCTGAATCCGCGCAGGCCAAGGCCGGCCGTTAGTCGCGTGGCAATCGGGTAGGCCTTTGAATAATGCGCCTGGGCGTTGATCGTGGGCTGCCCATCGGGCGTTTGAGACAGTGCAGCACCAAGCTGCGCAGCCGGCACCGAAGCTGAATAAGCTGCAACCGGAGCCGTGTTTACGCTGCCGGCACTCCGGGCCAACAAGCCCAAAGACACCAAGTGGTTTACATCATCCATCGATACGCCAAGACCGGCAGTAGCTGTCATGACAGCGTCTACATCACGCCTGCCATCAAACATGATGAAGGCAGAACGCTGACGCGGCGATAAAGCCAGCGCACGGTTCTGCAAGGCGGTTTGCCCCAATTCCGTTTTTATATAAATCATCAGCCTGTCCCCGGTAGATGTTGCGAAAGTTACCTGCAACAAACTGTTATTTGCTATGAAATAGCAATTTCACGAATTTCGCTGATCGTTCAAAATTTAATTTAACCCATTTTTTGCGCCCGCGCATCAGGGTTTATGTAGGCAGCCAACCCGACAAGCGACACGTACCGTAAATTCCCTCAAAAAAAAACCCCAGCCATTGGCAGGGGTTTTGGATGGAGGCCACGTCAGGTGCGACGGGAGCCGCGCCTAAGCGGTTTTCGCGTCAACACATCAGTCGTTGGCGTAAATGTCAACGTCTTTGGTTTCCTTGATGAAAAGCGTGCCGATGACAAAGGTAGCGCCGGCAATGATGATCGGATACCACAAGCCGTTGTACATGTTGCCGGTCTGGGCAACGATGGCGAACGCCGTCGTCGGTAACAGGCCACCAAACCAGCCGTTACCGATGTGGTACGGCAGGCTCATGGAGGTGTAACGGATACGCGTGGGAAACATCTCTACCAACATGGCAGCAATCGGACCGTAGACCATGGTGACCAGCAACACCAGGTAGAACAGGATCGCTGTGACCGTGACCTTGTCGATCTTGGCGGGGTCAGCCTTGCTTGGGTAACCAGCAGTTTTCAGATCATCGGCCACCGCTTTCTTGAACTCGGCATCTTTCTTTTTGGCATCTTCAGCAACCAAGCCTTTTGAGCTGTAGCCCTGAATTGCGGTTTCCCCTATTTTGATGCTTGCAACGGTACCAGCCGGTGCGGCAATGTTCTCATAGCTGACCGAAGCGCCTGCAAGCACTTGCTTGGCGATATCGCACGAACTGGTGAACTTGGCAGTGCCGGTCGGGTTGAACTGGAACGAGCATTCAGCAGGGTCAGCCGTGACGGTGACCTTGTTCTTGGCTTGTGCAGCTGCGAGGTCAGGATTGGCAGCTTTGGTCAACGCGCCGAACACCGGGAAGTAGGTTACCACCGCCAGCAGGCAGCCGGCCATGATGATGGGCTTGCGGCCGATCTTGTCCGACAACGTCCCAAACACTACGAAAAATGGCGTCGCCAGGATCAGGGAATAAGCCACCAAGATGTTGGCGGTAGGGCCATCCACCTTTAGCGCCTGCGTCAGGAAGAACAGCGAATAAAACTGGCCCGAATACCAGACCACAGCTTGGCCGGCGGTAAGGCCGATCAGCGCGAGGATAACGATTTTCAGGTTCTTCCACTGGCCGAAAGATTCGGACAACGGTGCCTTGGAGGTCTTGCCTTCAGCCTTCATTTTCTGGAAGGCAGGCGACTCGTTCATCGACAGACGAATGTAGACCGACACAGCCAGCAGCAGGATGGACACGACAAACGGAACGCGCCAGCCCCAATCGGCAAACGCTGCTTCGCCAATGGTGGTACGCACACCCAGGATAACCAGCAGACTCAGGAACAGGCCCAGCGTTGCAGTGGTCTGAATCCATGAGGTGTAAGCGCCACGCTTGTGATGGGGTGCATGTTCAGCAACATACACGGCAGCGCCGCCGTACTCACCGCCAAGTGCCAGGCCTTGCAGCATGCGCAGTGCGATAAGAATGACCGGTGCAGCGACACCAATCGACGCGTAGCTGGGCAGCAGGCCGACGATGAAGGTCGACAGGCCCATGATGACGATGGTGACCAGGAAGGTGTACTTGCGGCCAATCATGTCACCCAGGCGGCCGAACACCAGCGCGCCGAATGGCCGCACAATGAAACCGGCAGCAAAAGCCAGCAGCGCAAAAATGAACGCCGAGCCAGAATCCAGTCCGCTGAAGAACTGCTTGGCAATGATGGCGGCCAGTGAGCCGTAGAGATAAAAGTCGTACCACTCAAATACGGTACCCAGCGAGGAAGCGAAGATGACTTTCTTCTGCTCCCGCGACATCGGCCTGTTATCAACTGCTGTTGCCATGGTTTTGTCTCCAAATAATGAATGCTTCCGGTGTGGACGCAAGCTAGATTATTTAAGAAATCGCTGACCCAGCTCTGACGTGAAAATAACAGGAGCTTGCACCAAACTTATGTGAGGCTGACAACTCAAGGGGAAACCCGATGAAAACTTTTCAAGATGCGAAGTTACCAAGGGAAAACGCCTAAGCCAAAAGTTAGGGGCGCCGCACGATACCTGACGCAACCTGACGCACGCCATCCCAGTCTGGACCGGCAAACCACGGCTCGCCCAGCAGGTAACCACGCAGCATCGGAAGCGCATCCAGCCCCCAGAAAATTTTGTCGTCCACGACAAACGCCGGCACGCCAAAAATGCCCTGCGCGATGGCGTCTTCGGTGTTCTTCTTCAGCTGGTTTTTGACCGCTTCGTCCTGCACATCGCGGCGTGGCGCCAATTGCGCAGTCAGTGCTTTGAGGCGTAATGCGTCGGCTGCTTCTGCGCCTCCACGCCACACATGGCGAAAGATGGTTTCGCAGGTATGGCGGTTCGGCTTGCCCGGCGTCGCCTCGGGACTGCAGGCCACGCCCAGCCGCAGCAAGGCAAGCGGATTGAAGGGATGGCTCGCCGGCATTTGCATCGGAATCTCCAGCGTGTGCGCCAACCACAACACCTGCCGGTAGGTCCAGTCGCGCTTGGGTACTATCTCTGCCGGGCCAAGCTGGCCATGGTGCTTCAGCATGGCGGCAAACAGCACAGGCTCATAGCTGACGCTGTAGCTCACGCCGGCCAGTGCTTCGGGCAAGCGCTCAAACGCCAGATAGGCATAGGGCGATATGAAATCGAGATAAAACGTGATGTGTTTCATGTTGCGCCCTGTCTCAGGATTGCCGGTCAGCCATGCGGTGTTCGATCAGCTTCCAGATGCCGCGCTTGTGCGCATTGTCTGCATTGCCCCAAACTGCGATTTCGTCGCGCGTACGAAAGCAGCCGTCGCACAGGCCGCTGGTGTCATTCATACGGCAAATAGAGATGCAGGGAGAAGCAATATCCCCTCCAGCCCCAATATTACGGGCGCGTAACGCTATTAGATTAATAGCGCTTTGCTGTGTCAGCCTATCCTGACCAACATCGACCGCGAGGTCTGCAACAGGCGCACCGGTCAGACGCTGCAGGTCGGCTGGCGACAGCTGGAACACCGCATGCGGATGCCCGGCCGCAGCCCAGATGTCAACAAAACGGAACAGCGACTGGTCTATCAACACAACAGTTGGCGTCGCATGCGCCAGCGGCGCCACACCACCGATGGAAAATCCGGTACGGCTTTTGACAAATGCTGCATCGGCCCGGCCCAGGCGCTTGCCATCGGCACATACCAGCGCCTCAACTTTTTTCTCATCAACCCGCTGGTCACCTGAAGTCACGACCAGCACGGCCACTTCGTCCGATCGGCGCCGAAACACAATGCTCTTGGCGATCTGGCCTA
>JANYFF010000497.1 GCA_025362825.1 Polaromonas sp.
GCTTTTACCAAAGAGACCGACGCAGACGACGATGACGTGAGCTTGCCTCCGCTACCTGTAGGCGGGAAAAACTACATCACGCCGCAAGGATATGAGCGCTTGCGAAACGAGCTCTTGGGTCTGATAGACGATGAGCGTCCCAAAGTGGTGGAGATCGTCCACTGGGCTGCCAGTAATGGCGACCGTTCCGAGAATGGCGATTACATTTACGGAAAAAAGCGCTTGCGCGAGATTGACCGGCGCATCAGGTTTCTGACCCAGCGTCTTGAGATTGCCGAAATCACCGACCCTTCCCTCCACCATGGTGCGGAGCAGGTTTTTTTTGGCGCTACGGTCACTTATATTGATGAGAGTGATGTGAAGCGGACCATAACCATCATAGGTATTGACGAGGCTGATACGCTGCACGGCCAAGTCAGTTGGGTATCGCCCGTCGCAAGGGCGTTGCTTAAGTCAAGTCCGGGTGATGCAGTCAACCTGGTCACGCCTCATGGCGTACAGGTGCTTGAAGTGCTGGAGGTTAACTACCCGGCGCCTGACTAATGCGCTTTGAGCCCGGCAGACGGTCTTGGCTGTAATCAGCCGCCAGCCTTTGCGCGTTGCACTCTCAATACTGAGCGAGTCCGCTTGACGCTGCGCAACACCGATGCAAGGTGGACCCGGTCACGCACAGCGATGCCAAAGCGCAGTTCTGTAGCTTCCTGGGCGCGCTCCTGGCCCATATTGACATGCGTGATGTCCGCTTCCGCGCTGGCCAGCGAAGCTGCAACCCTCGCAAGCACGCCTTTGCCATCGGCTACGGTAACCAGAAGGGCTGTTTCAAAAGGGCGCACAGGCTCATCAGACCAGTCTACCGCGATGAAACGCTCGCTGTCGCGGTGTTGCAGGCGCTTTGCCATCACGCAATCATCGGTGTGCACGACCAAACCTTCACCACGGCCAAGGTAACCCAGAATGCCGTCGCCTGGGATCGGTTTGCAGCATGTGGCAAATTGCACCGATGCGCCTTCGCTACCGTCGAGCAACAGGGCACCCTGCGACACGGATTCATGCGAGGTATAGCGCTCCAGACTCATCAGCAATGCGTCGGGACGCTGGCCGGTTTCGGCCAGTAGCGCAACAATGCGCTTGGCCACCATGCTGGCAATGCGTTTGCCAAGTCCGATGTCAGTGAGCAGGTCAGCACGCGAACGGTTACCACTGAACCTGAGGATTTTTTCCCATATTGCGCGGTCTGGCCCACTTTCTTCCGGCAGCTTTTCTATACCCTCCGCCCGCAACGACTGGATCAGCATTTTTTCACCCAGATCCTGGGATTCAGTCAACGCCATCGTCTTCAGGTAATGACGAATCTTGGACCTTGCCTTGCCCGTGGTAACAAAACTGAGCCAGCCTGGATTGGGATTCGCGATTGATGCCGTGACGATCTCAATCACATCACCGTTGTGCAGTTCCGAACGCAGCGGCACTTGCTCGCCATTGACTTTTGCGGACACTGCCCGGTGGCCTATGTCGCTGTGAATGGCATATGCGAAATCAACAATCGTGGCACCCCGTGCATGGCCATGATCTGGCTTTTAGGAGTGAACACATAGACCGCCTCCGGGAAGAGGTCAATTTTGACGTGGTCCCAGAACTCAGTTGCATCACGGGTTTCACTCTGGATATCCAGCAGCGATTGAAGCCACTGGGTACCCAGGCGTTGCGATGCATCACTGTCAGGGTCCGAGGCCTTGTAGAGCCAGTGCGCGGCGACCCCGGATTCAGCAACAACATGCATGGCGTCGGTTCGCATCTGGAACTCGATATTTGTACCAAATGGTCCTACCAGCGTGGTGTGTAGTGACTGATAGCCATTGATTTTCGGGATGGCAATGTAGTCCTTGAACTTTCCTGGCAGTGGTTTGTATTGCTGGTGCAGCACGCCCATCGCGGTGTAGCAGACATTGAGTCCGCTGACGATGACCCGAAAACCATAGATATCAGTGACCTGTGCAAACGAAAGGTGCTTCTCGTCCATCTTGCGATAGATCGAATAAAGAGTTTTTTCACGACCCGATATCTGGACAGGGATATCTGCTGCCTCAAATGCGGTTTCTACCTCGGCCTGCACGCGTTTGATGACGTCG
>JANYFF010000572.1 GCA_025362825.1 Polaromonas sp.
GAAAGGTTGGCGCCGCAATCATCACAATGGTTTTTTGCTCGGCTAGCGTGTTGGCATCGTCAGTCTTGATAAAAGCCATCGCCTGCCGCACGGCTGGCACCGCTGCAATGGCGGCAAAGGATTGCGCCGCGGCCATCGGGATGTTCGGCTCCACGGCCCAGGCACACGGCGCCAGCGCCATCAGGCACAGCGCGCTCGCCACAGGGCTTTTTCTTTTTGTCAACATGGTTTGCTTTCCTGCTTGTAGGGATGAGGCGCAAGACCGGTCGATTGAGCAGTACCCGCGCCGACTGCATGATAGGTGGTTTGGCGCGTCTCCGATGTGCTTTGTGTCGTTTTGCGGGAAGGCGAGAATAGCGCGCAGCAAGACATCCCTGCTCCAACCCCGGCACACTGCTCGTGCCTCTTTTCCCGAAACAACCGTCCATGTCCCAACCCAATCCCAGCACTGGAAAGTTCGTCACCGGCTCGACCCTCCGGCATGTCATCAACATGACAGCCGCCGGTTCAGTGGGCCTGGTGGCGGTCTTTTCGGTTGACCTGCTGAACCTGTTTTACATCTCGCTGCTGGGCCAGAAAGAGCTGGCCGCCGCCGTGGGCTATGCCGGCACCCTGATGTTTTTCATACTGTCACTGTCCATTGGCCTGGCGGCCGCCACTGGTGTGCTGACCGCCCGGGCGCTTGGCCGCGGTGACCGTGCGCACGCCAGCCAGTTGGCTGGCGCCTCGCTGGTGCTGATGACGACGACCATGGCGCTGGCCGCCCTGCTGATGTTCCCCTTTGTACCGGCACTGCTGCGTTTGCTGGGCGCATCCGGCAGCACGGCCGAGCTGGCGCTGCGATTCATTTACATTGTGTTGCCGTCTGCGCCTGTGCTTGGCTCGGGCATGTGCATGGGCGCCCTGCTGCGCGCGCTGGGCGACGGGCGCCGCGCCATGTACGTGACGCTGGGCGCCGCCATGGCCACCGTCGCACTCGACCCCTTGCTGATTTTTGGCTTCGGCTGGGGCCTGGAAGGCGCCGCCATTGCCACCTTCGTGGCCCGCTTTGTGATGGTGGGCATAGGCGCGTACGCCCTGGTCCGTGTGCACAAACTGCTCGCCTGGCCCGACCGGGCTGCCATAAAGCAGACCATGAGGCCATTTTTTGCGATTGGCTTTCCGACGGTGATGACACAGCTGGCCACACCGGTGGGCAACGCTTTTGTGACAGCCGCCATCGCCCCTTTTGGCGACAGCGCCATCGTCGGATGGGCAGTGATCAGCCGCATCATTCCGGTAGCGTTTGCTGCGCTCTTTGCACTGTCGGCATCGGTCGGTCCCATTCTCGGCCAGAATCTGGGCGCCAACCGGCATGACCGCATGCGCTCGACCATGGACGATAGCCTCAAAGTGATCGTGGTGTATGTGCTCATCGTCTGGCTGATCCTGGCGCTGGGCGGAACCCTGATCGCCAATGCTTTCGGTGCGCAGGGTGAAGCACGTGAGCTCATCGTCTTCTTCTGTACCTTTGTGGCGGGCAGCTTTATTTTCAACGGTGCCGTATT
This sequence comes from Polaromonas sp., assembly GCA_025362825.1. Lineage (GTDB taxonomy): Bacteria > Pseudomonadota > Gammaproteobacteria > Burkholderiales > Burkholderiaceae_C > Polaromonas. The sequence goes on from JANYFF010000572.1 coordinate 1,548, forward strand.
TGTGGCCAACGCGTGCTTCAACAACCTGGGCTTTGCGCTGTATTCAACCGTCCTGAACTGGGGCCGCGCCACCCTCGGTGTTGTGCCCTTCATCTGGCTTGGCAAACACCTCTATGGCGTGCGCGGCGTGCTGGCTGGCTATGGCCTGGGCGTGGTGATGTTCGGTGTCGCCGGTGTCTGGCTAAGCTTCAGGGTCTTGCGACGGCTGGAATGTGAGGCTGCAACGCCAGCCCAGAGCGCTATTTAAAATATAGCAGCAGGCCAAGTAAATACATGGGCTGCAGCCAATTTTAATGAATTTTAAGGCTGCATCAGCCTTGTAAAATACGGGTGGCTACAACTCAAGCGGTCCGGGCCGGGAGCGCATGGCCCTTGGCAAGGCGCCTTCAAACGCCGACGTGATGTCTGCCATCTCCAGCCGGGCCGTGGTCTCGCCGTGCGCAGCGGCCAGCGACATCATCAGGTCGCTGCGCAAATACCATAGCACCTGGATATCGTTTGCACCTCTGATGCGGCGGCACAGCGAAGCGGTCATCACCCTGCCCGGCCCGAGGTGGCTCAGCATCATCTCGCGCACGTCCTCAAGCTGGCGGTTGGCGACCTGCTGCGAACACTGCGGCTTCAACCGCCGCCACAAGGCAGCCATCCTCAGGCGCAAGCAGGCGCTTGTGATGCCCCGGCGTAGCTGTGGTGCGGACCGTTTCATTTCAGCACCTGCGCGCTGGTGTTAGCAAAAATCGGCTGGGTGGACTCCAGGTTTTGCGGACGCTGCGTTGGCTCTGTCGTCGAGCCCGCCACCAGTTCCTCCTCGCGTATGCGCCTGAGCAGCCCGAAGACACTTTCAGCGCTCGCCAGGCTGCCCAGCCTGGCATAAACATCTACCAGCTGGGCAGGCGTGCAGTGCAGCAGCGTGCTCCAGTAAAGCAGCGCCTGCATGTAATGCGGATGGTCAATTGCGGGGATGTCCACCGTGCCTTTCTCGAAAGGCTGGTAGTCGAGTTCGATCAGCCCCTGGCCAATTTTTGCGATGACGTTGCTGAACGCCGCATCCCTGGCGCGCTGCAGCTCGTCGGCCAACTCCATGCCGTTTACTGGTACGGCCAGTAACGCCAGCAGTTCGCGTACATCGTCGCTGCTGCCATAAGGCACGGCCACGCGCTTGTCTGCGGCGGAGGCAAGATTCAGGTCAAGCGTGTCAGGATTTGTCATTTTTATACCTCTCGCGCGAGTGGTTGCCATTTCGGGCAGCCAGACGCTCGCAACAGATACTGCCAAGCACTGGTTTATGACATCCAGTAACGATTCTGGGTAGGCGCAGGACGCGCCTGCGCGTGGGGGCCCGGGCATTGGTATTGACCGCCACTTTCGCCCGCCGGGCTGGGAGCGGTTTCGGATTGGTTATCGCTGTCGGCAGTGACTGGCCTAAAGCTGCGAGCCCAGCAGCGAGGTCAATCGCTCCAGCGCTTTTTCAGTCAACGGCCTGTTCTGCCACTCCTGCAGCGTGATGCGGTGGGCGCGGGTCAGGTCGGCTTCAAACACCTGCGTTTGCCGTGCGGCAAATACGGCGTCATACACATTCAGATTGGCCTCGTCGTTGAGGCTGAAGGAGCGGTTGTCAAAGTTGGTCGAGCCGACAGACACCATCAGGCCATCAACAATCATCACTTTGCAGTGGTACATGGTTGGCTGGTATTCACTGATCTCTGCGCCAGCTTCCAGCAGCGGCCCCCAGGTGCTGCGGCCGGCAGAACGCACAATCTCGGTGTCGGTGAACCTGCCCGCGGTGATCAGACGCACGCGCACGCCACGTTTCAATGCAGCGACCAGTATCCGCCTGCTCAACTCGTCCGGCACAAAATACGCCATCGACAAGTCAATAGTGCGTGCAGCTGCGGTCAGGGCCATGTGGTACATCAGCTCCATGCTTTCGCTGCCGCTCGATGGCGAGCTTGCAAACATCTGAGCCGGGCTGTTACCGGAAACGGCAATGGCCGGAAAATACGCCTCGCCATGCAACACCTCGCCCGTCACCTTGAGCCAGTTGTCCATGAAGGTAGCCTGCATTTGCGAGGCAACCGGCCCCTCAATGCGAAAGTGCGTGTCGCGCCAGTGGTCAGGGTCCTGGCCGACGCCTGTCCACTTGGGCGCAATGCCGACGCCGCCGGTAAAACCGGTCATACCATCAACCACCAGCAGCTTGCGGTGGGTGCGGTTGTTGAGCCGCGCCAGGTTGTACCAGTGCGGTTTGTGAAACTTTTTAAGCGCCACGCCTGCGCTGCGCATCTCCTCCAGCAGGGCGCTGTCCATCTTGCCACTGCCGACCCAGTCCAGCAGCACATGCACCTTGGCGCCAGCCCGCGCACGCTCGGCCAGCGCTTCGGCAAACTGTTCGCCGATGTCGCCCGACCAGTAGATATAGGTTTCAAACGTGATGCTTTGCCTGGCGCCACGTATCGCCTGCAGCATGGACGGGAATATCTGGTCGCCGTTGAGCAGCTCCGTGACCTTGTTGCCCGGCGAAATGCCCGGGCCCAGCAGGCCGCCCATGGCGCGCATGAACTGCGGGTCAGCCGTACCGTAAAGTCGCGGCAGTTGCTGCTCAATCTTTTTTTCACCGGCAGTGAAGTTGAGCGCCACCAGCACGGCAGCGAGCGTGACGACGAAGGTCAGGAAGGCGATGGCGACGGGGCGCTTGCGGTTTTGCATGTGCGACGAGTGTGCCAGCGCCAGCGCGCCGGCCCGGTAGGACACCGGCGCATACGTTGCTCACTTCTAGCGGGTAATTTTGGTCAGCCAGTCTGCCATCGCGCTGCTGACTTCCTGCGGACGCTCTAGCGGCGACATGTGGCCGCAATCTTCAATGACAACCAGCAAGGCGCCAGACACCAGCGCCGCCATCTCTTCACTGAGCTCGAGCGGCGTCACCTGGTCTTGCCGTCCGCAGATCACCACCGTCGGACAGGTGATGCTGGCAAGCATAGCCCGACTGTCAGGCCGTCCAATGACTGCATGCTGCTGCCGCACAAAGCCATCGGCGCCCACGCTGCGCGCCATGGCATTGAGCAGGCTGCCCAGTTCCTCGTCGCCCACCCGCAACGGGAGCACAACCCGCAGCAAAAATGCTGCCGTCACCGCATCAAAGTGCTTGCGCGGCCTGGCGCTGCCTCATCGAGTGTGACAGGCACTAACTCCTGCAACAGAGGTATCAGCACAGACGTGATGGGCTCGCGCAACCACGGTGCACGATGTTGGCATAGATGCCGCGGGACAGCGCTACATGCGGCCGCCGCCATGAGCCTGATTCAAAGCGCCCGGCTCAGCCGGCACGATCCTTACGCCTACCTCAAGGATGTGTTGCAGCGTCTGCCCACGCACAAAAACCACCCGATCGCTGACTCCCTGCCGCATCGCTGCCAGCCTCGGCATTCCTGACATCCATCAGTTGCCTGGTTGACCATGTCAATATGTGTTCGCTGCTTGCTCGCAAATGATGTTACAGCCTCAGTCAATCTGCGGTTAAAACAGCAGATGGGAGGCAAAAAGGTGAGGCGGTACCAGGCTCCCCATCCACCCAGCCTTCGGCAAACTTGCGTAGATACGCGTCTGTCAAAAAATAAAATATAGACGGTGCAGGCGCCGGAATACCCTTAACTGACAGGTGCCGAAAATACTCCTTGAAATTTTCAATGCGACGCGTCGCTTCCGCCTTTTCTCGCAGAGATACAGTTTTTAAGTTTTGGAGCTTTGTTGAAACCATTGCGGAATTCTGCCGACACCAGACAAAAATTGCACGACCGTAGAGCACCTTTCAGAAGTGTCCTACATTGCTTTTAGCAATGTAGGTCCGCCGGACGCCTACGTTGAATGTGCGACCTGAAGTGCGGCCATCACCCAATGATCAGACAGACTGCGCCAGACGGTCCTGTTCTTTATCGAAGTCCCAGACCGCCTGAAAGCCCATGAGCTCGCTGAAAGCCTGAAAGTCATACAGCGGCGCGCTGTCGGTATGGCGGCCCTCCTCGCTATGCAACAGGTTGCCAAAGGCGGCCCGCAGCGCATGGCCTGCCGCCAGGAAGCCCAGCGCCGGGTAGATCGCGAGTTTGAAGCCCATCTCCTGCAACTGTTTGGGCTGCAGGATAGGCGTCTTACCGCCTTCCACGTTGTTGACCAATAGCGATACTCCCTTGAAACGCTGGGCGATCTTATAAAGCTCTTCCTCGGACTCGGGCGACTCCACGAACAGAATGTCGGCCCCCGCCTTCAGGTAGGCCTCGGCGCGGCGCAGTGCCTCATCCAAGCCATGCGCGGTACGGGCGTCGGTGCGGGCGATGATGAGGATGCCATCGTTTGCTGTGCGGGCCTGAACCGCAACACGAACCTTGGCCACCATATCTTCCAATGCAATGACGCGGCGGCCCGGCGTGTGGCCACACTTCTTGGGGAATTCCTGGTCTTCGAGCTGGATAGCCGCGGCACCCGCTTTCTCGTAACCGCGTACTGTGTGCGCCACATTTAGGAGGCCGCCGTAGCCGGTGTCGCCATCGCACACAATGGGCTTGGTTGATGCGCCGCAAAAGCCCTGAACTCGGTTGAGCATGTCGCTGTAGGTAGCTAGGCCCGCATCGGGTAAGCCCAGGTGCGAGGCCACGGTCCCGTAGCCCGTCATGTACAGCGCGTCAAATGCCATCGACTCGGCGATCTTGAGCGAGACGAAGTCATAGATGCCGGGCAGGCAGCAGATCTTGTCCCCGGCGAGTATTTGGCGAAGGGTTTTGGTGGTCATACAGAAATTTCCATTCCGGTTTCTTTGGCCAAGCGGTGCACGAACTGCTGCACATGCTCGGTGATCTGAGTGCCTTTAAATCCACCTCTCACGGAACGCGGCGCCACGTTCTTGTAGGCCTCCTTCCAGGAGTCTGGCAGAGGCTGGCCATCGTAGGACGCGAGCCACAGGCGCAGCAGATGGCGCTTCTCGGCCGGGTCGTCAAAGTCTACGTACTCTGTACGCGAGTGCAGGACAACATGATTGTTCAGTAGCTGGATATCGCCTTTCTCCAAGCGCATTTTGTACATCAACTCGGGCCGCGTGAGCACTTCATCAAAGTAGTCCAGTGCCTCGTTTTGCGGAGCCGTAAGACGCGGAATATCCTCGAACGACAGTTGCGCTGAATTGATGTGATTACGTATATGGCGGCAAAACAGCTGACCATTTTTCTCGCCAAAGATGCCGGCACGGTAGTAAGGTGTCTCATCGCTTGCCTCCTCGCCCTGGCGGCTGAACACGTACAAGTCGAACAGGCGCTCGGCCAAGTCCGGGCGCTCAGTCTTCATGACCTGGAAGGCCCGGATGGAACTGGTCACCATCGAATCCCCACCTTCCTGGGCCTGCTTCACACAGATGAGGCCGACGAGATCGCTCCCGTCGCAGTGAAAGTCGAGTTTGGAGTTGGTGTTGTAGCCACGACCCTGAGTGCCTCGGTAGGTGCCACCGGCGTCACGTACGTCAGAGATGAATTGGCTGAGCTTTCCCTGAGGTCGTGGCACCCCCAGGTGCAGACCCAAGCCCCAGTAAAGCAAGGTGATGGTGGGCACGTCGAGCTGATCTACAGGAGTGCCCTTGAGCAGTACGATGCCGCTGCGGTGGTTGATCTCATTCGCCGCGTTGACAATCTTGGCGCGCAGACGAGGTGAGAAATCAAAATCCTTGCGGGTGAGCTCCATGAGATCGGTGGTGGCCTCGCCGGCCTTGCGCGATGCACTCAACAAGTCCTGGATGTCGGTTTCGTCCAGGCGGATGATCCACGAGGTGTCATTCGCAATGTCGGCGGCAGTCCATCCGGCCTGCGTGGTGAAGGTGGTCATGACCTATTCCTTTTCCAGGTTGTTTTCGATGGCGAGGTTTTTCCAGAACTCGAAGTCAACCTTAATCTGGCGATTGAAGTCGGCTACGGAATTTCCGACCGGCAAAGCCGCCTGCGCGGCCAGGATCTGAACCATTTCTGATCCATGGATCACCTCTGTCACCTTGGTCTGCAGCGCAGTCAGCGTGTCGGCAGGTGTGGCGGACGGCGCGTACAGACTGTAGGAGGTAGAGACCTTGTCAAAGGCATCGAATCCCATCTCCTTCATGGTGGGCGTATTGGGAAGGATCTTCGAGCGTTCGGTGCCCGTGATGGCCAGCGCCTTGAGACGTCCACCGTCAATCAATTGCTTGGCAGAGAGCACGCTCGTGACACCGATGGTCGTGGTGCCACCAGCCACATCGGTCATCAACGGGCCGCCGCCCTTGTAGGGGATGTGTACGGCATCAAGGTCCATGGCTTTGACGAACATGCTGCCCACAAGTCGGGTCATGTTCTCGGAACTGCCGTATGAGTATTTGAGCTTGGCGGCACGAGCCCTGGCAGCAAAGTCCTTGGCTGTCGTACCTTCATTCTTGACGCTGGTAACCACCACCAACGGAGACACCGCCACCTGCGTGACACCGATTAAATCCTTGAAGGTGTCGTACGGCAGCTTGGCCATTAAAAGCGGGTTGAGCAAGTGGCTATTGACGACCAGCACGACAGTGCTGCCATCGGGGGTTGACTTGGCAGTCATGTCCGTGCCTATCACGCCGTTGGCACCAGGCTTGTTGTCCACCAGCACCGTAAGTCCGGTTGCTATACGCAGCTTGTCGGCCAAGTGTCGCGCGATGATGTCCGTGCCTCCGCCGGCAGAATAAGGCACGATGATCTTTAGCTGCTTGGGGAAGTTCGTGGGCGTTGCGGCCCGTGTCAGCGGCGCCAGGACCAGGGCCGAGCCGAGCGCAACAAAGTCACGTCGTGAAAAGTACTGTCGATCTTTCATTTTCTTGTCTCCTGTGATTAATTTTTTTGATGCCTTGTTAGCGCGTGGGCTTAATGGTGCTGACATAGTTGAAGGTCAGCGAGTTGTAAGCCGTGACGGTGATCTCGTAAGG
>JANYFF010000603.1 GCA_025362825.1 Polaromonas sp.
GGCGCGCTGGTGGCGCTGTGCCTGGACCTGACACTGCGCGCAGAAGGGCGAACCACGCTGGACGACGTGATGCGCGCGCTGTGGGTACGCTGTGTCGTCCAGGGCAAGGGCCTGGTCGCGGAAACCGACATCGCGGAGGTGCTGCAGGCACTCGGTCTGCGCTCGTTTGCGCCTGAACTGACGGCCTGGGTGCATGGCACGCAGCCCTTGCCACTGGAACGCGTGCTAACGCAGCACGGTGTCGCCGTCTTTGAAGACCCGGCCCAAATGGCCCACCGGCTGGGCCTGCGTGTCACTGAAACCCAGGGCGTGCAGGTCAAGACCGTGCTGCGCGGCGGCGTCGCCGAAAAAGCGGGTTTTGCGGCCGGCGACGAATGGCTGGGACTGGAACCTCTCCGTAAAACAAGTGCAAAAACAGCGTCGCACCATGCCGGCTGGCGAATGACCCGCCTCGACGACCTGCAGCTCTATGCCGGCGCGGCCAAAAAAATGATCGCGCTGGTGTCGCGCGACAAACGCCTGCTGCGGCTCGAATTGGCTATGCCGCCCGCGCTGACCAGCTGGCGGCTGGCGGTGACGGATGCAGCCAAGCTGGACCAATGGCTGGCACCGCGAGACTGAATTTTTACCCCTACCAAAATGAAAGCAAAGCCATGACCTACGAAACGATTTTGACTTCCACCCAGGGCCCGGACAGCCGCAAGGTAGGCATCATCACCCTGAACCGCCCCAAGCAGCTCAACGCCCTGAATGACCAGCTGATGGACGAGCTGGCCAGTGCGCTCAAGGCTTTTGAGGCAGACGACAGCATAGGCTGCATGATTCTGACAGGCAGCGAAAAAGCCTTTGCCGCCGGCGCAGACATCGGCGCGATGGCGACTTACGGTTTTGCCGACGTCTACAACAAGGACTACATCACCCGCAACTGGGAGCAGATTCGCGGCATCCGAAAGCCGGTGATTGCGGCAGTCAGCGGTTTTGCGCTGGGCGGTGGTTGCGAGCTGGCGATGATGTGCGACTTCATCATTGCGGCAGACAACGCGAAATTCGGTCAGCCGGAAATCAAGCTCGGCATCATCCCTGGCGCGGGCGGCACGCAGCGCTTGCCACGCGCCGTCGGCAAGGCTAAGGCGATGGACCTCGCACTGACCGGCCGCATGATGGATGCCACCGAAGCGGAGCGCTCGGGCCTGGTAAGCCGCGTCGTGCCGCTGGACAAGCTGATGGACGAAGCCCTGGGCGCCGCGCTGATGATCTGCAGCTACGGCCAACCCAGCGTGATGGCAGCCAAGGAATCCGTGAATCGCGCCTTTGAAAGCTCCTTAAGCGACGGCGTGATGTTCGAGCGACGGCTGTTTCACGCGCTGTTTGCCACCGAAGACCAGAAAGAAGGCATGGACGCCTTCGTCAACAAGCGCAAGGCGGTCTTCAAGCACTGTTAAGAACTACAAAGGGGACTTTCAGAAATTCGATTACCGGGATGCAGGACAAGGCGCCCGGAGCGCAGGACACCGGAATGCACTTGCGTGCATGAGGATTCCGAGCACCGCGCAACGCCGTCATGCGCCCGAGAATCGGATTTATGAAAGTCCACGCTATAATCTCGACGCGGTGATATAGCTCAGTTGGTTAGAGCGCAGCATTCATAATGCTGATGTCGGTGGTTCAAATCCACCTATCACCACCAAAGACATGGTCGAGGCAGTTCCGAAAAGTCTGAAATCCGCGTCTCGCTACGAGAATCGCGGGTTTTTTGTTTCATGACGTGCCATGACGTTGATTAATATCCCATTTTTTGGGTATTTTTTCAAGTTCCCAGTGTTTGCTACGGGGCTGCATTAAAAGACACGCCAACTACATTTACCTGGGTACTATCCGTACACTTTCTTTACCGTCACCGATAGTGCTTGATTGCACTGTCTTTGCGTCATCTTTGCGCATTTTTATTTGTGTCAATGCAAAGACCGCTGCCTGCCGGACCTCAGGCACTTGATCAGCTGATAGCTGTGTGAGCCGCTCGGCTGACTCCCCATTGGCATCCCATTGAGCAAGCCGTAAAATGCTTTGCCTTCTGACTGCGGCATCGGCATGGTATGAAAGGCTATTGAGCTGCGCCACAATCTCACGTGCTTCGGGCGGCTCCACAGCGATCGGCTTCAGTGCCGACAATGCTTGCAGCAATACACTGGGCATTTGCTCAGCCATCAGCACCTGTTTTACAACATTGCGGACATCGGCCGATTCCAGCGATAGGCGCTGAATAAGTTCCAAGCCGTCGCGTCGCTTTTCAGCATCGCTGCTGGTGGCGAGTCGCTTTGATAATTCAATGACTTCCGGTTGATTGATAGTCGATAAAAGTGCCTTGATCATTTCACGTTCATGCGGATCGCGCTCGGTATCGTAGCGATGCACCAATACGCGCAAGGCCGCTGCGTCAGCTACAGCACTGGTACGCAAATCACGGGCTATGTCCATATTGAGCGCCCTCTTGTCCAAGTCCGATGCGTTCGGTGCAATAGTGCGCTCCGGCTGCGAAGATGCGCTTGCTGATTCCCTCGACCAGGGATTGGCCAAGTCGTTTTGCGCCGAGGACCCGTCTTTCAAAGCATGCGGTGTGCTGGACATGGACGGCGTGTTCATCTCATTTTCCGCCTGCAGCGCGCACCACGCCCAGAACAAACCCGCGAACGCCAGCAAAGTAGCGCAGCTGATTAGCAATGGCCTGGCCGCCTTATTAGCGGAAATTTTTACCATGGTCGTTTTCTGCGTGAATTTTTCAAAAAATATCTACGACAAACTTTTCTGCCGAATGTTGCTTTTTCGTTTTCAGCTCGGTATTTGAATCACTTGTTAACCACCGTACCCAGCATACAAAGTTTGTTCCATTGAGGAAGCTTTTTTAGGATGCATCGTGTGGTGGCGTCCGGTCAAACATGGTCAATTTCGTACTACCGATCATCTTTTATTTCGTCTGCACTATTGCAATACAGCAAAAATAATAGTTCTTGACTAAGGGAAATGAATAACCGACAGTTGCACAGCGCTGAACATACAGCAGCTAAGCGTTTTTTCGCTAATAACTACACAACGAGACATGTCATGAAAAATTATTCTTTACTTGCCCCCACGCTAGTAACCAGCGTATTGTCACTACTTTGCAGTGTATTCGCGGTATTGACACCGATGACCGCAGTGGGTCTA
>JANYFF010000083.1 GCA_025362825.1 Polaromonas sp.
CCCGGAGTCTGAGGGTGCCGGCGACACAAGGCAAAACATGTCGCCTGATCGACACCTCGCAGGTGTTTACCCTGAGCTGCGGCTTCCCGGACAATACGCCCATGCCGTTCGATTTTTCCTGCCCTTCCACCCAATTCCTCCAGTCCCAACCCTGGTTTCGCCACCTGTCCGGCGCAGACCAGGAACGCGTGACCGCGAGCGTGGTCACGCAGGCCGGCAAAAAGGGTGAAGTCATGCTGCACGCCGGCGAAGAGGTGCACGGGTGGTACGGCGTGCTGTCCGGCCTGGTCAAGTTGCAAAGCAGCTCATCCAAAGGGCGCGTATCGGCGTTTCTGGGTGTGCCTGATGGTGAGTGGTTTGGTGAAGGCTCGACCCTGAAGGCGGAGCCGCGTCGCTACGATGTGATCGCCCTGCGCGACACCCTGCTGCTGTGTCTGCCGCGCGCCCGGTTTGATGAGCTGCTGGCCGACTCCCTGCCCTTTAATCACTACCTTGTGGCACACCTGAACCGGCGCCTTGGGCAAGCCATGACCATCATCGAAGCTGGCCGACTGCGTGCGCCCGAGCAGCGGGTGGCGCTCTACCTGAGCCGCGTGTTCTGGCAGGGTCGCCGCAGGCTGGCACTCTCCCAGGAAGAACTGGGACACTTAGCGGGCCTGTCGCGGCAAACGGTCAACCGGGCGCTCAAATCCATGGAGCAGCAGGGCCTGGTATCTCTGGAGTTCGGCCGGGTAACTATGCTTGATGAACAGGCTTTGACGGCACATGCCATCCGGCCAGAGGTCTAGGTGTGAAGTGTCAAGAGGTTGTTTCGATGTAGATTGAGACGAGACATGGGGGTAGCGCCTGCGATGCCCTGATGAGGGCGATGCCAGTTGTAGTGGTGATTCCAGTAGTCCAGGGCTGCTGTGCGTTCGCTGGAGTTTTGATAGGTGAAGCCGTAGGCCCACTCGCGCAGCGCTGACTGGATGAACCGCTCCGCTTTGCCATTGGTCTGCGGACGGTAGGGACGGGTGAACTTGTGGCGGATCCCCAGTTCATTGCAGGCCAGGGCAAAGTCTTTCGAGCGGAATGCCGAGCCGTTGTCCGTGAGCAGACGCTTGATCCTGATGCCCAGGGACGCGTAGTACGCCTGTGCATTGCGCAGGAACTGCACCGCCTGGGGCACCTTCTCATCAGGGTGGACATCGGTGAAGGCGATGCGGGCGTGGTCATCAATGGCCACGAACAGCGTCTCCCAGCCAGCGCCGTCCACGCTGTCTCGCCTGTTGCCCGTCACGCGGTGGCTGGGCCGCACGATGCGTCCGAGCTTTTTGGTGTCGATATGCAGCATGTCTCCTGGCGCTTCATGTTCATAGCGCACCACCGGCTCGACCGGCTCAAGGTCTGCCAGGCGTGACAGGCCCGCACGCGCCAACACGCGGCTGACCGTGCTTTTGGAGACGCCCAGGGCGCAAGCAATGCGCCCTTGCGTGAGCCGCCGGCGACGCAGCTCTACGACAGCCAGCGCTTTGCCCGAGGCAATGGCCCTCGGACTGTGGGCTGGACGCGACGAAGCGTCGGTCAACCCCGCCTCTCCCAAGGCCAGAAAGCGGCCCAGCCACTTACGGACCGTGGGCGGAGTCACGCCGTGGGCCAAGGCTGCGGCACCGATGGTCAAGCCTTGCTGGGTGATGTTCTGAATCATTTCGACTCGACGTGCGAAGGTAAGTCGGGCATTCTTATGGCTGTTCATCTGATTGAGTTCCTTGAGTTGCTTGGGGGTGTGGTAATTCCCAGTCTCTCAAACTCAATCCAGATGAACAAATACAACCTATTGGAACTTCACATCTAGGCCTCCCACGTTTCGTTTCATTACCCCGAAGCACGGTTTACCCGCAGCAGCGCGGGGCTAATGGCGCCATAAGACAATGTGGATATGAATCCTGTCATCGACAAGCCGCTTGCACTGCCTGAAAACTTGAAGTGGGCGAACCGCTTTGCCGGTCTGGGGCCTGATTTTTCTACCGTACTTCAGCCCAGTCCCCTGCCCTCACCCTACTGGATCAGCCGCAACGCTGGATTGGCCCGCGAGCTGGGTCTTGGCGAGGCGTGGCTTGAATCACAGGCGGCGCTCGAGATTTTTACGGGCAACAAGATTGCCGAGGGCTCTGAGCCCGTGGCCAGCGTCTACAGCGGCCACCAGTTTGGCCAGTGGGCAGGCCAGCTGGGCGACGGCCGGGCCATCCTGCTTGGCGACATTCAAACGCCTGCGGGCGACATTGAAATCCAGTTAAAGGGGGCCGGTCTCACACCCTACTCCCGCATGGGCGATGGCCGGGCGGTGCTGCGCAGCTCGATTCGCGAATACCTTTGCTCCGAAGCCATGCACGGTCTGGGTATTGCAACCACACGCGCACTCAGCCTGACGGGCTCTGACGCCAAGGTGCGCCGGGAGGAAATTGAAACCGCGGCAGTCGTCACACGTACCGCGCCCAGCTTTATCCGGTTCGGGCATTTCGAGCATTTCAGCTACACCGACCAGCACGCCCAGCTCAAAACACTGGCGGACTACGTCATTGACAACTTCTATCCGGCCTGCCGCGACAAGGCACAACCTTATGCCGCGCTGCTTGAAGCTGTCAGCGAACGCACCGCGCACCTGATGGCCGCCTGGCAGGCTGTGGGGTTTTGCCACGGTGTCATGAACACCGACAACATGAGCATCTTGGGCTTAACGATTGATTACGGCCCCTTCCAGTTTCTGGATGCCTTTGACCCGACCCACGTCTGCAATCATTCGGACACCCAGGGCCGCTACGCCTATAACAAGCAGCCCAATATCGCCTACTGGAACCTGTTTTGCCTTGGCCAGGCGCTGCTGCCGCTGATGGACAACCAGGAGCAGGCGCTGGCGGCCCTTGAGCCCTACAAAACCATTTTCCCCGCGGCGCTGGAAGCCAGGATGCGCGCCAAGCTCGGGTTACCCGATGCCGTGCCGGAAGACAAGGTATTGATCGAAAGCACCTTTAAATTGCTGGCCAGCAACAAGGTCGACTACACCATCTTCTGGCGCCGCCTGTGCGGTTTTACCCCGCAGAGCGGCCACGAGCCGGTCCGCGACTTGTTTTTTGACCGTGAATCCTTCAATGCCTGGGCGCTACAATATTCAGAGCGCCTAGCCCAGGTAGATCCGGGGCTCCGGGCCGATTTGATGCTTAAAAGCAATCCAAAGTTCGTTTTGCGCAACCATTTGGGCGAGCAAGCCATTCGCGCAGCGAAACTAAAGGATTTTTCCGGGGTCAACACCTTGCTGACCTTGCTGAAGGCCCCATTTGATGAGCATCCCGGCCACGACAGTTTTGCGGATTTTCCGCCTGACTGGGCCACCGGCATTGAAATCAGCTGCAGCTCCTGAACTATCCAGAAATCCAGAAGGCTTGAACATGACCGCAAAAATCGAAAAAACCGACGCCGAGTGGAAGGCCCTGCTGCTTGAAAAAGGCGCAGAACCTGTGGCGTTTGAAGTCACGCGCCACGCAGCTACCGAGCGCGCATACACCGGCAAATACGAGACCGTGTGGGCCGATGGCAGCTACCACTGCATCTGCTGCGGTGCCAAGCTCTTTGAATCGTCGGCTAAGTTTGATGCCGGGTGCGGCTGGCCCAGCTTCTCCGAAGAAGCCGTTCCTGGCGCCATTGAAGAACACACCGATCGCAAGTACGGCATGACCCGGGTCGAGACAGTCTGCGCCAGCTGTGGCGCGCACCTCGGCCACGTCTTCCCCGACGGGCCAACAGATACCGGCCTGCGTTATTGCATGAATTCGGCTTCGCTGGATTTTAAATCCGAGTGAGTGATATCTCAACACGACAACCGTTCGAGCTAAGCTTGTCGAAGCCTTTTATTGGCGTGAGCAGCCCTTCGAAGAACTCAGGGCTAATGGATTTGTCAGAGCGCCCCGGATCACCCGCCATAATCTTGCCATGAAAATTCTCTTCGACTTTTTGCCGATTGCACTCTTTTTCGGCATGTTCAAATACGCCGAAGCCAACAAGGAATGGGCGGCCAGTACGGCCACCGAGTGGCTGGGGTTTATGGTCTCTGGCGGCGTGGTCGGCCCTGCGGAAGGGCCGGTTTTGCTGGCTACCGTGGTGGTAATTGTGGCCACGCTGGCGCAGATCCTGTGGATCAAGGCCAAAGGCCGCAAAGTCGATGCCATGCTCTGGATCAGCCTCGGGCTGGTGACGCTGCTCGGCAGCGCAACCATTTATTTCCACAGTGAAAGTTTCATTAAATGGAAGCCCACGGTGCTCTACTGGGTGATGGGCGGTGCCCTGTTGTTTGGCCAGCTGGTGTTGAAAAAAAACGGCATCAAATCGCTGATGGGCGCTCAGATGGACCTGCCCGACGCTGTCTGGCGTACCGTCAACTTCAGCTGGATGGGCTTTTTCACCGTCATGGGCTTTCTCAACCTGTGGGTGGCCTTTAACTTCTCAACCAGCACCTGGGTCAACTTCAAGCTGTTTGGCGGACTGGGGCTGATGGTCGTGTTTGTACTGGTCCAGGCGGTTTACCTGAACAAGCACATCAAACCTGGCGCGGAGTCATGAGTTCTGTCCTGCCCGTCCACACTGCCGCCATTGAAAAACAGCTTCAACAACGGCTCAACCCGACATCACTCGAAGTGATTGATGAGAGTGCCGCACACGCAGGCCACGCGGGCGCGAATGCCGAGGGCTTTGGCACCCATTTCCGCATCCGTATTGCCAGTCCAGCCTTTGCCGGCAAGAACCGCGTTGCACGCCACCGGCTTGTGTATGATGCAATGCAAAATTTCATCGATCAGGGCCTGCATGCGCTGGCCATCGAAATCATTGAACAGCCTTGATCAAAAACATCTCAACAGGACAACCATGAAACAGAAATTCCTGACGGCCGTCGCCGTCGCAAGCGTGCTGGCAATGGGCACACAGTTCGCGTTGGCGCAGAACGTCGCCATCGTCAACGGCAAAGCCGTCCCCAAGACCCGCCTTGAGGCGCTCGCCCAGCAGGTCGCCAAAGGTGGCCGCCCGGTCACCGCTGAAATGCAGACCCAGCTGCGTGAAGAAGTCATCGCACGCGAAATTTTCATGCAGGAAGCTGAAAAGCAGGGCCTGTCTAGCAGCGAAGACTTCAAGTCGCAAATGGAACTGGCCCGCCAAACTATTTTGATCCGCGCGCTTTTCACCGAGTACCAGAAGAAAAACCCCGTCACCGATGCTGACCTGAAAGCTGAATACGACAAGTTTGCTGCGGCCAACGGCGGCAAGGAATACAAGGCGCGCCACATTCTGGTTGAAAAGGAATCCGACGCCAAGGCCATCATCGCCAGTCTGAAAAAAGGCGCCAAGTTTGAGGACATCGCCAAGAAGCAATCCAAGGACCCTGGATCCGGCGCCAAGGGCGGCGACCTTGACTGGGCTAACCCAGGCAGCTACGTGCCTGAATTTAGCGAAGCGCTGGTCAAGCTCAACAAGGGACAAACCACCGAGACACCGGTCAAGTCGCAGTTTGGTTACCACGTGATCCGTCTGGACGATATCCGCACAGCCCAGTTGCCTGAATTTGAGCAGCTCAAGCCGCAGATCGCCCAGCAAATGGAGCAACAAAAGCTCGCCGCTTTCCAGCAAGAATTGCGTGCAAAGGCCAAGGTAGAGTAACCTGCCCTGACGAATTTAAAAATGCGGCTTTCGGGCCGCTTTTCCGTTTGTACGCGCTGGTGTATCAGCTGAACACAGCAAGCCGTCTAGGCAGCACCCTTCAGGACAGCAAGCGCCATCAGCGCGCCAATCAAAACCGGCTGGTGCAGCATGTACCAACTCAGACTCCAGCGCCCCAACCAGGCCAGAGGTGACGCAACGACCGGCATGCTGCGGCTTATCCACTGCGGCCTGCGGGCCAGCAGCCACTGCCCCGTAGCCATACCCCACCAGATGACACCCAGCCAGGGCAACAGTGGCACATAATCCTCAGTCACGGGCTTGCGGCTGATGAAACCCAGCCAGTTGAATGCCACCTCATTTAAAAACCCCGCTCCAGCCCATACAGAATGGACGTAAGGTGCTACTGAAAACATAGCAAAAGTAGACGCTCCGGCAAGCCATAGCCAGCGACCCCAGTTCGCTGTAAACCGGCCGATCAGCAGCATCGCCGCGATACCGTGCAGCACGCCAAAGTAGATAAAGCTCTTTGGATACATCAGGTAAGAGCCGACCGTGACCAGCAATGCACAGGCGGCCACCTGCGCCCAGCGCTTCCAGAAGCGCGGCAAGCTTTGGCCCTGCTGCACGGCGATCGCCTGGCCCAGCCCGGCACAGAATAAAAACAGACTGACGATCATGGCGCGCTGGACCGTCCAGAACGGATCGGTATAAAAGTTCTGCCTGATGTAGCCATACTGGTTCAGGTCAAAACAGAAGTGAAACAGCGTCATCCAGACGATGGCCACGCCGCGCAGGGCATCGATACTGTCAAATCGTTGTGCTTTCATGCGGGCGATTGTAGGTGTGCGGGTTCTGGTTTACTTCCGCGTGTTCCCGGTTGACGGCTGCTGCAGCCGCCGTTCCAATCAGTGCACTGCCATCAACCCTGTGAACCCATCGTCATGCTCAATCGCTCTCCTTTTTATGCCACACCGTTTCCCGCCGCTCCGTTTAATCGCCGCGTTGGCATTGCGCTTGTGATGGGACTGTGCAGCGTGCTTGCCGCCTGCGCTATCGCCCCCTCGTCGCCACCTGTGCCCCTCGCCGAAATAGCTCCCACCGGCAAACTCCGGGCAGCTATCAATTTTGGCAATCCCATTCTGACCACCAAAGATGCAGCAACGGGCGAAGCGCGCGGTGTGTCAGTCGATCTCGCACGGGAGCTAGGCCGGCGACTAGGCGTGCCGGTGGAACTGGTGACCTTCAACGCAGCAGGCAAGGTCGTGGAGGCCGTGAAGGATGCACAGGTAGATATTGCCTTTGTCGCCATCGACCCGGTACGCGGCGCAGACATGCTGCAGACCCCGCCCTACGTCATCATCGAAGGTGCCTACTTGGTGCGCAACGATTCACCCATCAAGACCAACGCAGAGGTCGACCGCCCCGGCAACCGAATTGCGATAGGCAATGGCAGCGTCTATGACCTCTACCTGACACGCGAAGTAAAAGCTGCCACCCTGCTGCGCGCGCCCACATCGCCCACCGTGGTGGACTTTTTTGTAGCCCAAAAGCTTGAAGTCGCAGCCGGCGTCAAGCAGCAACTGCAAGCCGACGCCAAACGCCTGCCCGGCCTGCGCCTGCTCGACGGCCGCTTTATGGTGATCCAGCAAGCCATGGGCCTGCCCAAGGGACGAGACGCCAGCGCGAGGTATCTGATGGCGTTTGTGGAAGAGATGAAAGCCAGCGGCTTTGTTGCAACTGCTTTGCAGCGCCATGGTATTGAAGGTGCATCAGTGGCAACGCGTACACCCTGATAAAGCAGAAATAGACTGGCCCGAAGATTGCTTGGTAATGCTTGGCGGTTACCAATCTGGAGGCCCCTCCTTCACCACCTAAAGCTCACTGAAAGTCAACCATGTTCGGTCTCATTCGCATCCAGGATTTTGTTTTGCGCCTGCCATCTGCGAGGCCCATTCTGTCTGTCCTGCTCTTAAGTGCAGCGACCCTGACAGGAGGATGGGCGCACGCCGCCTACCCCGAGCGTTCGATCTCGCTCGTGCTGTCCTTTCCGCCTGCGGGCGCCTCTGATATTCTGGCGCGCGCCATCGGCCAAAAGCTCGGCGAGGTACTGGGACAAACCGTAGTGGTCGAAAACAAACCCGGCGCCGGCGGCTACATTGGCATGGCTTATGCCTCCAAGGCTGCGCCAGATGGCTACACCATCTATCTGTCCGCGACCACCAATGCCGCGATTGCGGCGGCAGCCTACTCTACCCATTCGGCCAACCTCATCAAGGATTTTGTGCCGGTTGCCGGGGTGGCCACCGTCCCGCACATGCTGGTCGTCCCTGCCTCGTTGCCGGTCCAGAACGTGACACAGCTGATCAGCTATTTCAAGGCATCGCCGGGAAAGTACAACTTTGCCTCACAGGGTGCGGGAACGCTGTCTCATCTGGAATCTGAAGTCTTCAAGAACATCGCGGGTCTTGATCTGGTGCATGTCCCCTACAAGGGCAGTTCCCAGGCACTGCCCGACCTCCTGGCAGGTACCTCAAGCATGATGTTTGACAGCATTCCGGCTTCCCTTCCGCACGTCAAGTCAGGGCGCCTGAAAGTGTTGGCGGTGGCTTCCAGCAAGCGGGTGGGTCTGCTACCCAATGTGCCAACCGTCGATGAAAGTGGACTGAAGGGCTTTGAAGCCAACAACTACTTCGGACTGGCCGCGCCAAAGAACACGCCCGCTTCGGTTCTGGCCGTGTTGTCAAAGGCGGTGCAATCTGCCTTGAATTCTGCAGAGTTGAGACAGCGGATGCAGGATCAGGGCGTTGAGCTGAAATTTATTCCTGCAGATGAATTCGCAGCGGTCACCGAACAGGAGTTCCGCATTTGGGGCAAGGTTGTCGAGACCGCCAAGGTCAAGCTAGACTAACGGTCTTGCGACTTGGCCCTGGATGCCGGAAACCGAACTTGATGACTACAGATTCCACGGCCTTCTGGGATTTTCCCTACACATCGCAGCGCATGCCCCTGCTGGCCCGTAACGTGGTCAGCACGTCGCAGCCGCTGGCCAGCGCTGCGGGGCTTTTGATGTTCGCGCGTGGCGGCAATGCGGTCGATGCCGCACTGGCCACCGCCATTACGCTCACCGTGGTGGAGCCGTGCATGAACGGCATAGGCGGTGATGCTTTTGCCATTATCTGGGACGGCAAGCAGATGCATGGACTGAACGCATCCGGGCGCGCACCCCGTCGTTGGACCTCCGAGCATTTTTCCCAATATTCTTCCATGCCGCCACGCGGCTGGGACTCTGTAACCGTGCCGGGCACCGTGTCTGCCTGGCGCGCCTTGTCGGACCGCTGGGGGGTGCTGCCTTTTGCCGAGCTGTTCGAACCGGCCCTGCGTCATGCGCGCGAAGGCTACATGGTTTCGCCCACTGTGCATCGGCAATGGCAGGCGCAAGTCGCCGAGCTGCTGCCGCAACCCGGCTACCGCGAGGCGTTTGCGCCGCTCGGCCGTGCGCCCGCCCCCGGCGAGCTGTTCATTTGCCCTGGCCAGGCCCACACGCTGGAGCGTATCGCTGCCAGCAAGGGCGATGCGTTCTACCAGGGTGACCTGGCCAAAGCGATTGCCGATCATGCCCGGAACACCGGGGGTTTGATCGACGAGACAGACCTGGCCGCCCACCAGGCCGATTGGGTGGAGCCTCTGGCGATGCGCTACCGCGATGTGACACTGCATGAAATTGGCCCCAGCGGTCAGGGTATCGGTGCCCTGATGGCGCTGGGCATGCTGGCGCATTGTGATATGAAAGCGGCGCGGGTGGACTCGGCGTTGTCCCAGCACCTGCAAATCGAGGCGATGAAACTGGCGTTTGCCGACCTGCACGAATTCGTTGCCGACCCGGAGGCCATGCGCACGGTCACGGCGAGCGATTTGCTCGACAGCAGCTACCTGGCTTCGCGCGCCAGGCTGATAGACCCAGATCGCGCGGCCCCTGCGCGCGCCGGCTCCCCGCACAGTGGCGGGACGGTTTACCTGACAGCCGCCGATCAAAACGGGATGATGATCTCCTTCATACAGTCAAACTTCAAGGGCTTTGGTTCAGGCGTGGTCGTGCCCAACACCGGTATTGCCCTGCACAACCGCGGCTGGGGTTTTAACCTCAAGACCGGCCACCCGAACCAGGTCGCCCCTGGCAAGCGTCCTTTTCACACCATCATCCCTGGGTTTATCACGCGCAACGATGCGCCCCTGATGAGCTTCGGCGTGATGGGCGGCTCAATGCAGGCGCAAGGTCATGTTCAGGTCACCAGCCGCATCGCCGACTATGGCCAGAACCCGCAGGCGGCCAGTGATGCGCCGCGCTGGCGCGTGATGGACGACAACAGCACCATTGCGGTGGAATGGAATTTCCCCCGAGAGGCTATTGAAGGATTGATAAAGCGCGGGCACAGCGTCAAGGTCGCTGCACGCTTTGACACCGAGTTCGGCTGCGCCCAGCTGGCCATGAAAACAGATCACGGCTACATCGCCGCGTCAGACCACCGCAAGGACGGCTACCCGGTCGGGATGTGACGCGCACAAAGTCGGGTTAGTCAACCGCTATCTTTCGATCACGAATCAGCTTGCTCCACTTGGCGGTGTCGGCCGCAACCACGCTGGCCATTTGAGCCGGCGTGCCGCCAGTCGGCGTGGCACCGAGCGCAGCCAGACGCTTCTGCAGATCTGGCTCCTGCAGCGCCTGGTTAAAAGCCGAGTTGACTCTGGCGATCACGGCATCAGCTGCGCCCTTAGGCGCGTAGATACCAAACCAGTTGCTAACCTCGAAACCTTTGAGGCCCTGCTCGTCCAGCGTAGGCACATCCGGCATGAAAGGAAGGCGCTGCAGACTGCTAACGCCGAGCACACGAACCTTGCCGTCCTTGATGTGCGGCTGGGCGGTCACATAGTTGTCCATCAACATCTGTATCTGACCCGACATCATGTCCGTCAACACCAACCCGGTTCCGCGGTAGGGAATATGCGTCATAAACACGCCCGCCTGCGCTTTGAACAACTCTCCGCTCAAATGGCTGTTCGTGCCGTTGCCACTTGATCCG
Organism: Polaromonas sp.; assembly: GCA_025362825.1. Classification (GTDB taxonomy): domain Bacteria; phylum Pseudomonadota; class Gammaproteobacteria; order Burkholderiales; family Burkholderiaceae_C; genus Polaromonas. Next base: position 10,764 of record JANYFF010000083.1, read on the forward strand.
TAGTTAAATCGGCCGGGGTTCGCTTTGACAAGCTCAACAAACCCGCGCAGATTGGTGACATTCAACTGGCTGGGCACCACCAGCACGGTTGTCGTTTTGGCCACATACACCACAGGTGAAAAATCCCGCTCCACGTCATAGGGCAACTTGTGGTTGACGATGGGGCCAATGGAATGCGTGCTGCCCGTGGCAATCAGCAGCGTATAACCGTCCGGGCTGGCCTTGGCAACCAAATCCGAGCCGATAACGCCACCTGCGCCCGGCCGGTTATCAATAAGGATCTGCTGGCCAAGTTTTTCGGCCGCTTTTTGACTGATGGTGCGCGCCAGTATGTCCGTTGCACCACCCGCGGGGAAAGGCACCACCAGGCGCACCGGCTTCACAGGATAAGCCTGCGCCATTAACGTCCCGGTTACCAATAGCCCACAAGCAGCCAGCAGGCCAGTCAACATACGACGTTGTGATAACAAGGTGGGCCTTTCGTAGAACAGATATGTGAGATTGAAATAATGAATTTCAGGGGCTGACACTGAGGATAAGCTGGCGCTGGCACAGAGGTGAGTGACCAGAATTTCTGGCTTACCCTACCCACCTGCGCGCGTTATGCCACATCTGCATCCACGGGCTGTGCGCGCCGCTGTCCAGCGGGCTCCAGCTCATCTGGATGTTGCGAAAGACGCGTTCGGGGTGCGGCATCATGGCTGTGAAACGGCCGTCTGCCGTGGTCACTGCCGTCAGGCCGCCGGGGCTGCCGTTCGGGTTTGCCGGGTAATTGTTGGCGGGCTGGCCGGCATTGTCGGTAAAGCGCATGGCGGCAATCGCCTGGTTGGCATCGCCTCGGCCGCCGAGCGGCTTTTCGAAATTCGCAAAGCCTTCACCGTGCGCCACCGCAATCGGCAGGCGGCTGCCAGCCATGCCCTTGAAGAACAGGCTCGGTGATTCCAGCACTTCGACCTGGCTGAAGCGGGCTTCAAAGCGTTCGCTGCGGTTGGTTGTAAAGCGTGGCCAGGCTTCTGCGCCCGGGATGATCTGCGCAAGTTCTGCAAACATCTGGCAGCCGTTGCACACGCCCAGGCCAAAGGTGTCCTGCTGTGCAAAAAACGCCTTGAACTGCGTGGCGAGCACAGGGTTAAAGGTGATGGACCTTGCCCAGCCAATGCCGGCGCCCAGTGTGTCGCCGTAGCTGAAGCCGCCGCAGGCCACCACGCCTTTGAAATCTGCCAGTTGCGCACGGCCGGTTTGCAGGTCGGTCATGTGCACGTCGCAGGCCTCAAAACCTGCTTGCGTGAAGGCGTAGGCCATCTCTACGTGCGAATTGACGCCCTGCTCTCGCAGGATGGCCACCTTGGGCCGCGACAGCAGGAGTGCGGGGGCTTCGACAAGCTCAGCCCGAACGGGATTCAGCTCAAACGTCAGGTGCGCATGCAGGCCCGGATTAAGCAAATCCCCCACCGCTGCGTGCTCGGCATCTGCACCGGCAGGGTTGTCGCGCTGCTGGCAAATCTTCCAGCTGACCGAGTCCCAGACCTGGTGCAAATCCTGCAGGCCTGCCTTGAACACCGCTTTGGTATCGCGCCAGACCCGGACTTCACCCTTGCCGACTTGCAGTGCCGCGTGCTGTGGCCGAGTTTTGCCGATGAAGTGGCTGAACCTTGACAGACCGTGTTCACGCAGGGTTTGCATGACCTCGTTGCGCACCTCCGTGCGCACCTGGATGACGGCGCCGAGCTCTTCATTGAACAATGCCTTGAGCGTGAGTTCGTCCCGGCGCGCACTGACCTGCGTCGCCCAGTTTTTGCTGTCACCAGTGTCCATGCGACTGTCGCTGATGCCGTCGCCTTCAACCAGCAGCATGTCGATGTTGAGTGACACGCCGACGTTGCCGGCAAAGGCCATTTCGCAAGCCGTTGCAAACAGGCCGCCGTCGCTGCGGTCGTGGTAGGCCAGAATCCAGCCCTGAGCGCGCAACTGGTTGATGGCGTTGACCAGATTGACCAGGTCTTTGGGGTCGTCCAGGTCCGGCACGTCGCCGTCCTCGCAAGCCAGGGTCTGCGCCAGGATGGAGCCGCCCATGCGCCCCTGGCCTTTGCCGAGGTCAATCAGGATCAGCGTCGTGTCTGCTTCAGTTGCATCCAGCTGTGGCGTGAGCGTGCCGCGCACGTCAAGCAGCGTCGCAAACGCGCTGACGATCAGCGAGACCGGTGAGGTGACTTTTTTGGTCGTGCCGTCGCCCGTCCAAACGGTGCGCATGGACAGCGAATCCTTGCCGACCGGAATCGACACGCCCAGCGCCGGGCAAAGCGCCATGCCGACCGCCTTGACGGTCTCGTACAGGGCGGCGTCCTGGCCCGGCTCGCCGCAGGCCGCCATCCAGTTGGCCGACAGCTTGACGCGCGCCAGCTCAATCGGCGCCGCCAGCAGGTTGGTGGTGGCCTCGGCCACAGCCATTCGGCCTGAAGCCG
>JANYFF010000185.1 GCA_025362825.1 Polaromonas sp.
CGAGCAACTTATCATTTGCGAATAAAGTGCCATTCAAGGTGATGCTTGAACTTGAAGTAACGCTAGCATCTGATCCCAGACCGTCGGCACGCACCAGACCGCTGAGCAGAGTAGTGCCGGCAACATTGATATTGATGCTGCTGTTATCGCCAGTTGTAGTGATAAAGCTAGGGTTCGATAAAGTCAGGCCAAAGCCGTTGGCTTCCTGACCCGCCTGCAAAATAACGGACCCACGAGCTGTAAGGCCGGCAGCCGAATCAACCAGCTTACCTGTCGCCACATCGACGCGCGTTCCGCCGACATAAACACCGCCGCTAGCCCGTACGTCAAGACTTGCATTTTGACCAACTAGGATGCTGGAATCAGGCGAGTAGCCGGCTTGTACCGTTCCACTGATAACCATATTTGCAGCTGCGAGGCGCAAAACACTGTTGTCTGCCAAGGTATAAAGATTGGAGTCCCCCGCTAATGTCAGCAAAGTACCAGCAGTTACAACCAAGCCAGCGCTTGCCTGCAGCTTGACAGCATGAGGTGCAATGTCGCCAGCGGCAGGTGTCACATTGCCGAGGTTTACATAACCCAACGCCTGAGCCTGGATACGCTGATTGGTGCCACCCGCATTGATATCTATATTAAAAATATCCAAGTTGCCGCCAGCCTGCATCAAAAGCGAACCGGCCAGTGTCATCTGCCCCGTTACTGAAATATTTTTGGCGGCGATGAGCTGGATCTCATAGTCAAGCAACGATGGCGTAGCCCGCGTGCTGGCAATAGTGCCAAGCAACGACACGTTCTGCCCGCGCATATTCAACTGACCGGCGGTTTCTATCACGCCATCGCGTCCTTCGGTCAAGGTGCCACGCTGCGCGATGATGTCAATCAAAGTCAGCCCCGCATCGCCTTGCCCGATATGGCTGTTGATCACGACGTCGTTCAGCCCCGACATCAGTATTCGGCCGCTGTTGCCCGTGGAGCTAAAGGTGCTGCTGGTCGTCGTGCTTAGACTGACCTGACCGGCGACCACATTGGTGCCCGCCTGGATAATGATGTCTCGATTGGCCGTGATGTTGCCCTGCAGACTTAGCGTATTGCGCGCGTTGATGATCACGTCCGCATTGAGACCAGCAGCTATCAGGCTGCCCTGCAAAATGCTGTCGCCCGCCGGATTAAGAACTATATTGCCGCTTCGCGTCTCAATTACACCCAGCACGCCCAAGTTAAGATCCTGCCCACCGTCACTGGTACTGCCAGAGTTAAGGTTCACAGCGGAATAACCCACCACTGAGTTGTTCAGATTAATTCGACCGCCGGCTACACCAGCTCTACCCAAATTCACCACCGAACCAGCACGGCTGGCCTCAATCGCATACGCCCGTACACCATCAATACGAGCACTGACGGCCAGTTGGGTAAAGCCCAATCGGTCAGCACCCACTGAAGCGGCGGACAGTAGACTGATATCCAGATAGCTGGTCAGCATCAGGCGACCGTCGATCAAGGTAAATTGCAGCTTGCTGGTATCCAGCGACTGCGTCGCATTCAGCAACGGCGCGCCTACGGCGCCATTGGTCTGCACTACGGTGAAGGCAGTACCCAACAAAGCTGCATTGAGGTTATTGCGCAATCCGTCTGGCCCCAGATTGGCCGATGCATCTGCCACCGAAACCTTGACGGTGCCACGCAGGGTGTAGTTGCCCATGTTGATCTCTACCGTCAGCGCCACATCGGCGCTGAGGTCGCCCTTGGCGAACTGGGTAAAGCCATCGGCCAGTATCTGGTGCGTCCAAGCCGGCGCCAGCACCGTGAGGTTGCCCGTTGAGCTGAGATTAATGGCACTGTTTTCCAGACCCGTCTTCAGGTGTACGCTGCTAAGTAACACCACACCCTGGTCAGCATAGGTGCGCGTCAGATCTGCAGAACCCGTGCCGCCGTGCAGGTCTATCAATGCGCCGGCATATAAGTCGCGGCCAAGGCGTATCTGCTTACCCGCATTCACAGTGATCTTTGAGGCGCCATTACCGTAAACGGTGAAGCTGCCCAAGCTCACGCCACGGCTGTCAATGTGGTCGATAACCTGACCACCGGCGACGATAACGCCATACAGCTGCGCATCCTGCGCCGCATTGATAGTGATTTCCCCAGCTGGATTGCTGGTCGTAACGCGCGCGCCACCAGGCATCTTCACACCAATGCCATCGCCGTTACGGCCACTACCGCCTTGCAAACGAATCAGCTGATTGGACAGCACCAAGCCGCCAATTTCAGCCAAAGTACCCGTGGATGTGGCGGTCAAGCCACCCAAATAAAGCTGCCCACTAGACCGAATATCTACCTTAGAAGCTTCGCTAGAATAATTAATGACGTCGGATATGAGTACGCCGTTCTTGCGTACTGCAAAGTCGGTACCCCCCGAAAGAATTTGGCCTATCAGTTCAACATGCCCCTGAGCATCGATCTGCACCAGACCGCCGCTCCCGTCCGAGGTAACACCGCCTGCAGTAATACCGCCGGCGCTGGTCACGCGCAAAGCGACGCCTTGCGCTCCTGCGCCAGAAGTGACTACCGATACTTGCTTGGACGCTAGCAGGCCTGCGTTTAACTGAACCAAGCCACCAGCACGCACATCAATCGTTGAATCACCGCTACCCAACCACTCGACGCCGTTCTCGCCCAGACTGCCTCCGGCAACCGTCGTAGCATTAAGATCCAAATTGTGACCGCCGAAGATCGAAATATGGGTGTTTCCTCTGGTCGTGTTGAGGAAAGCTGTCGCGTGTGTGTAGACACTCACGCCCTTGGCGTTCGCGCCGCCAGTAGTCTTGCCGTTCGGGAAGGTGCCGTCCAGGGACACGCCACCAAACAGGCTGATGTCGCCGGTCACCCGGGCAGTGCCTTCAAAGTAAATCCAGGTGTCGGATTGCAAAACCAGACTGGCATTCGCGCCAAGCAGATCAAAGTCGCCGCGGATAATGACGTCGTTCTTTCCGGTCACCGTCAAACCCTGGTTAGCATCCAGCGTTGTGATCGTGCCTGTCAGCAAAAATCCATAGCCGCGCTGACCCAGCAACGCGTTGGGTTCTTGAATACTAAAACTGACAACCGGGCCTATCTTGCCGCCACGGGCTACAACCACATAAGTTTTGCTACTGGTGTTATCGGTGACAACCCAACGGTTTTCACTGCCAGAACCAAGTTTGTTGTTGCTGTACTGAAGACCTTCGGTGAAACTGGTCATCACCGCTTTTTGATGCAGCGCGTCCACTGGGTTTGCTTTGAAGTAAACCTCGCCCGATTCCACTTCGAATCCCGATTGCTCCAGCACACGGAAGCGCTGGGCATCGGTCAGCACAGTCATCTTGGCCGCCTTCTGAACGTCGGTCAAAATGCCAGAAAACAGGGCGTCCTTCGCCGGCATTGCCACCGCACTCCAAACAGTCAAACTGTTGCGGTAGTCGTAGGTGCTCTTTAATGTATAAACGCCCTTGTCATCAATGGCGGTCTCCCCTTGGGTAAAGGTCAGTTTGAAGAGATTTCCATCAACCTTATGCCAGACTTGCCCGTCAAAGCGCCGGTAGCCAAGTTTTTCCAGTAGCTTGTTTTGCTGCGCCAGCGTCAAATCCGCAAAGGCAGTTCCTGGCGCTGGCGAACCGGCAACGCCCCAATCAACCCCCGCAACGGTGTAGTCAGCGGCAGCGCCTTCGGTAAACGCCGTACGAATCTGGCCCTGCGTCGCAGTAGCAGAGGGGTTATAGAAAACTTCCTGCCCATATAGTTCATAGCCCATGGCATGCGATACCAAGGTGCGTTGCGCCAGATTCAGGTCCTCAAAGGATGCAAATGGTAGCGCTGCACCCATGTTATTCACCGGCGCGCCAGGCCCCCCCCAGTCTATACCGCTGTAATCAATTTGTCCGTCAAGATTAAAGCCCCTGACCATCTGCTTGCCATTTGCAGCGCCGGCCTTATAGAAGCTTGTACCCTCAAAAACCTCATAACCTAGCGCAAAAGCGACTTGCTTTTTCTGAGCTGCCGAAAGCGATCCGAAAGAAGCATCCGCTGCCGGGGCGCCAGCGGTACCCCAGTAAATGTCGGAGTTCTTGTAATCGGTCAGGGTACCTTGAACAAGGTTAGTGACGATGCGTTTTTCAGGCACGGCGTGGAAATTGCTGAAGTAGTAACCCGTCACGGTTGAACTAAAACCAAGGCTGTTGGCTACGGCCTCTTTCTGGGCTGGCGTGAGCTTGTTGAAGGTAGTGTCTGCATCGGGCGGCGTAACGACGCCCCAGTTGACAGAGGCGACGTCATACTCCGGGAAATAACCCAAATATTTAGCCGCATCAATTTTTTGGTTGATCGTCAGTTTGCTAAGTGTTGCAGTGGCTGCTGGCGCGCCGTCCTTCCCCCAACTTGCAGACGGGTCGAAATAATAAGCGCCAAAAGTACTCCGCTGATTGTCTACCGCACCGGCCACATAGCCGGGACTACTTGGATTGCGGGTGAATTGATAACTCGGCTCGACGGTATAGCCAAGTTGGGTAGCAACTGCTTGCTTCTGGGCGTTGGTCAAACTTGCAAAGTCTGCATTAGCGGAAGGTGCGGCGACGCCCTGTGCGGCCCAGTTGATCTGACTATTGGCATAGTCTGCCGATGTTCCCTGCACCAACCCGTCGGTGTACTGGCCAGTCACGGGATTGAAGTAATAGCTGCCGTTCAACACGGTGTACCCGTTGGCCGCAGCCTGGGCAAGTTCCTGCGCAGCAGTAAGCTGGGCCGGTACCAGATTGGCCACGAACGAATTGGTTGCGGCATTGAAAAAACCACCATTCGGATAGACGGTGTATCCCAGCGACTCGGCAATGCTCCTGCGAGTATCTGCGGGTAGTGAAGCAAACGGCGTGTAGTTGGTCAACGAGGTGACAGTGAGATCGGAGCCTAGGTTTATGCCTTTGGCTACCAGCGCATTTCGCAAGGCCGAGGGCAGCGTGCGGTTTTGCAGACCCGCAAGAATCGCGTTATCAAAGGCGACGCTAGAAACTTCAAGTCCGTCCAGCGTATCGAAATAACTCGCATAGTCGTCATGGTTGATGCCGTAGTTCAGACTCATGCCACCGGCTGCCGTCACCGCACCGTCCAGCTTGAGTTGACCAGCCGTGTTCAACACCAGATGTGTGCCAGTGCCCGTCGCTACGGCGACCGGCACACCATTGACGGTGTCAAAGCGCGCACCCACAGTGACAGCCGCACCACTGTCTACAAAGAGATAGGTACCAGACTTGAGAGTGACCTGCGCGCCGTTCTCGCGCGCGGCGACCACTCCGCCGAAGGTCAGCTGTATGCCGGTGCCGGCATCCATAGAAATGCTGGAGCCAACACCCTGCGCCTGTATGGTCGTACCGCTAATAATGGAGTGCGAAGTCCCAATAACAATCGAGCTGTGGTTGTTATAGCTGTAAATACTACTGCCCGCGTCGGCGGTCACAGAGTTTGGTGCTGCCCCATAAGTCACCATAGCGCCTGCACCAGTGGAACCATGGACCTCGATATCTACCAGGTCCAGCCCGCGCACCCAGCCCGAGACCAGTAACTGTTCTGTCAGGTTGATGCGCGGGCTGGACCTGGTAGATATCGAGGTCCATGGTTCCACTGGTGCAGGCGCTATGGTGACTTATGGGGCAGCACCAAACTCTGTGACCGCCGACGCGGGCA
>JANYFF010000250.1 GCA_025362825.1 Polaromonas sp.
TTTTGCCGGCCACACCGAGGTTCAAACCGAGGCGCACACCAACGGCAGACCAATTTTCTATCGCGACAGGAAGAGCTATAACCTGAAGTATCGCGATGAGTATGCCGTCAATATGACGGAGACCTTCTACGACTACAGCTATCACCTGACATCGGACTGGCACGATATTCGGGATCAACGCATACAGGTTACTTATGGCCTGACCACGCAGGCCAAAGTCGAATACGCTCCGCGCTTTGAATATGGCGAGGTGACTACCCGCGTATTAGTGCCTGTTAAGGAAACTCATACCCTGTGGGATACGGTTGAGGATGTGGTTCAAAAGACCCGTGATGTGAGGGTCGAGGGTTCGACAGGTATCAGCGTGCGTGGCGCAGACTTTGCGGGGCAGGCGATAAAGGGTAGCGCGGTCAGTATTGCTGCCGGCGGCAATGCTCGCCTGAGCGGATGGGTGCAGTCAGACCTCACGCTTTCAGTGACTGCTGGTGGCAATCTTGAAGTCAGCGGTACGGCGTTCACTAACACCAACGGTGTTACGGGAACCTCGCAGTCATTGTTGGTTGCAGGCAGCACACTCAGTCTTAGTGCAAAGGGCGGCGACCTGACGCTAGGCGCCTCAGCGTTGACTACTGGCAAGGACATCAATCTGAGCGCTGGCCATAATGTCAGTGTGTCTGCGCAGGTAGGCGCTGTGCTGCCAATGGGCAGCACAGTGGCTTACACGACTAACACTATTACCATCAATGCTGCCAGCAGTGTCAACTTGCAGCGAGGCGACATCAACGCCGTGGGCGCCACTTTGGCGGCTAGCCAGTCGGTGTGGGTCAATGCCGGTAGCTCTAGCAGCCATGATGGCGGCTTCAGCATGACGGCCGATACAAGAATCGTTGTTTCGGGGACCACCAGTGCGGTAGGCCGTGCGGAGATCGAAATCAACGCCGGTCAATATGGCGGAGCGATTAAATTGACCGACGCCTTGCTGTCGGCCCAAAATGCCAATGGCGACATCTTGTTGAGCGCAACTGCGAGTGGGATTGTTCAAACCCGTGGCCTGATCACTGCTCAAACGCTGACGGCCCAGGGTGACAATGGCATACAGTTGAACAGCAAGGTGGCAACAGTTACCCTGACTCTGACTGGTGCAGGTGACATTGGTCTGAACAATCAGGGTAACCTTAACCTGGCATCTGTTCAGGCTAACGACGGCGCTGTCACTGTAGTTAATCAGGGCACCATTCTGGCGACTTCCGTCAAGGCTATGGGTCTGGGCGAGCGCAATAGCATCAGCCTGAGCACTATTGCAGCCACGAGTACGGTTGCCGGCGCTGTGACGCGTGCGAGCGATGTCAACCTGACGGTAGTCAACATAAGTACCTCAGACCGCGGCAACGTCACATTGAACGCGCAAGGCACCGTAACCCGCAGCGCTGCGAACAGCAGCGCCATCGTGGCGAACAAGTTGACCATTTCTGCAGATCCTTCGACCTTGTCTATACCGGCGTCCGCAAACTCCGCCGTGACATTGAATACACAGGTGCGCACCCTGCAAGCGCAGGTACAGCGCGCTGGCAGTGTGACCATTTCGCAGGGCGACCGTGCCCTAGCGGTCGATTCGACCACCGTGACCAATGGTTCGTTCACATTAGATGCCAAAGGGCAGGTTGATCTTGCCCACGTAACGCTGATGACCAACGCCAGCACTAACAATGTCACTGTCACTGCTGTGAACGACCTTCTTGTCCGGTCTGTAGTCGCTGGTGTATACCTCCAGACAGCCGTTAGGGGCGCAGGCGAGATCGCTGTCACCCAAGTCAGTTCGGCCGGTACGGTGTCTCTGACTTCCAGCGCGGGTGGAATTCGAGAAAGCCAAGGCGATGCGGCTGTAGATATCGTAGCGTCGCGACTGGTGATGTCTGCAGTGACCGGCATCACCGGTCTGAAAGTGGCTATCAATAATTTAAATGCAGTCACCACGGGCGGGAACATTACGTTAACCGACAGTGATGGCTTGCTTGAGACCAATTTAGGTCTGGTTGTTGAGCAGGCTAAGACCAGCCTAAGCAATGGGACTTCTGTGCGCATCGGTGCCCAGAACAAATTATCAGTAACGGGTGCTGGCCAGGTGGTAGGTGGAAGCCTGTACCTGAGTAGCGTGGCCGGTGACGTATCTGTGCGCCAGGTGGGTACCGCAGATACATTGAGTTATGCGACCGGCGTAAGCTTTATTGCTGGCGGCATGGTTGACCTGTATAAGTTCTTCAATGCCAGTGACCGCATGGAATACCGTGCCGGAACCCGCTTCCAGTTCGGTGCTAACACCGATGTTGTCCCAGCCAATCCGGCGCTAGCCACCAGTGTCAAGTCGGTTCTACTGCCGAGTAGCATCACGTCTAACACCATTATTTTCCAAAGCGGCGATGAGCTGTCCTTTACCGGCACACTGACAGCCCGCGATAGGCTTGAATTGGTGTCCGATAAAGACGTTTTCATCAATGGCAACATCCTGGCCATGTCCGGTAGCAGTGCTATTGGAGACGTGATCATTACCGCCAAGGGAATTGGTCAGATTAGCACTTACTTGGATGCGGTTAATTCGGTGGCGTTGGCGGATCCGACGACCCTGGCCGGCAGTGTCAGCTTGAGAGATACTGGTTTCATCAGCATCAATGCGCCTACCTTCGCTGCTACCAACTTCGAGCTCCGGGCGGACAAAGACATATTCGTTAAATTAGTAAACGACTGGACCCTTAGTGGCTTTGTAGGTGGTTTGACAGGATACGCTAAAGCCCGTGATATCACGCTGGAGATTGGCGGTAATTTGACGGTCAAGGGCGGCATAGTCGGTGCAACCGGAAATATCCAGGTTCATGCGAATAGCATTACCTCGGACGGTGCTTCGGTATTCATTGCGGCAGACCTGAATGTGCGTGCCTCCAACGGTGCTCAGCTCAATACCCTCGTCGATACGATCACGGTGGAGTCCACACTCAAAGGCGATATCCGGATCAGCGAGGCGACCGCGCTGTACGTGACCTCGGCCAAGGCCCAAGATGGATCTATTTTCATCAGTGCCGGCGGAAATCTTTGGGCACGTCTAGTAGAAATCCAGACCGATGCGGCTGGCAATGACGTGACGTTGCAGGCCACCGGTAATCTGTATGTTGATCGGGTTGAGGCTGCGATTTTGTCTGGTGCAAAGAAAGTCAATGGTGTCGTTACATTGGATTCTGCAGGTACGATTTATGAGTTGCCGGCGCTAGCGATGATTGCCAACGACCCTCAGGGCTTGCCTCAGGTGACAGACTGGAAGCTGATGGTTGATGCGGTTGGTTTTGCTGGCACACCGGTGCTAGGTGCTGTCGCCAGTTATGACAACCGCGATGCCGATGTTTGGGGTAGCCGCGTGAACCTGCTCGGCACCGTCGGTGGTACCGCCAAGGTGTTGATCAGCGCCAACGACATAGGCGGCGACGCTTCTATTGAAATTCGAACGTCGGCTTTGGCTTCCTCTTCCACCGATCTGATGCCCGGTGTAACCACCGGTAGCACCACTTTGACTCTGGCGGGCAACGGCGGTAGCAGTGGTGCTTATATCGACTCCACGCCAACGCTCATTACAGCTGCGGGCACCGATGGCGCGCAAATCAGTAGCCTTACATTTAATAACTACACCCCAGTCGCTGGAACGCGTATCAGCCTGCAGGTTGATAGCACCTTGGTGGCGGTGGCGGTTGGAGATACGGTTAATGGTCAAGCGGTTACGGCGAATTGGTCCACTTTGCTGCCCGCGTTGGCTTACAAGTTCCAGCAGCTCGGTGTTATTGCGACGGCAACGGTCAATGGGCAGACTATCACGCTAACCGGTACTCCGAATAGCATCTTTATGCTGTCGGCGATGCAAGTGGGCACCCAGACCACACAGGACAAGGTCGGTGCCATTTCCAGCGACGGTTCCGTTGCCAGTGTGGCAGCCGGCTCTGTGGCTGCGCAGGTCAGCTATGTTGAATTCACCGGAACCAGTCCGGTGGCTAACACTTATTACTCGACCGTCATTGACGGCAAGACGGCGCAGGCTGATTCCGGCGCAGCTCCGACCTGGACAAGCGTTCTGACTACGCTTGAAAATGCCATTCTTGCCAATGGCGCAGCGGTGACTGGCACTATCGCTGGTAGCAGGCTGACTCTCACAGCCACGGCCACCAATAAGCCTTTCAGCATCGACATGGTGGCGGCTACCACTAAGGGCGTGGTGAATGACAACGCTTACAGCTTGCCAGTCCAGATGGCTAGCGCGAGCCAGCCGCAAATAAACGTGGCAACATTTTCAGGCGCTTTTGACACTAGCGCAATTTACAACATGACCCTGGATGGCGTGACCTACCTGGTCTATGGGAATGCGCTGACCCCCCGCGCCGTGAGCGGAGCGAACCCAGCCACGGCCGATACAACCAGCAATGTAGTGGCGACAAAGCAGGTGAGCACGGTAACTTTTGCCAATGTGGCAATTGTTAGCGGTGACGACTATGTGGTGACCGTAGGTGGTACGGCTTACACGTCCACCGCGACTGCGGTGTCAACCTGGACTACGGTGCTTACAGACTTGCAGACCAAGGTTCAGGCCAATTCCAATGTGGGTGCCGGTAACGTGTCCATCAACATTGGCAACCGCACGCTGACAGCTACTGGAGCTTCGGCAGGTGCCACTTTCGCGGTCAGTGCGACCAAAGTGGTGGCGACTGTGACTACGCCGGAGTCCGTTGCTACCACCGCTGCCGTTGTAGCGGTCAAGCAAATCAGCACGGTGTCTTTTGCCAACGTTGCACCATTGCAGGGTTACACCTATAGCGCGACCATAGGGAGCAATGTGCACAGCGTGACGGCTGGTGCAGGAGCCACTTGGACGACTGTGTTGACAGCACTGGGCACGGCCTTGGGTAGTGATGCGGCAATTGGCAGCGCCAAT
>JANYFF010000254.1 GCA_025362825.1 Polaromonas sp.
CGGCTGGAGTACAAGACCCAGGTATTCGTCAACCATGAAGGCGACCTGTTTCGTACACGGCTGACGCACAGCATTGAAGTGGCGCAGATCGCGCGCTCCATCGCGCGCAACCTGGGGCTCAATGAAGACCTGGTCGAAGCGATTTCGCTAGCCCATGACCTCGGCCACACGCCGTTCGGCCATGCCGGCCAGGACGCGCTCAACGCCTGCATGCAGCATCATGGCGGCTTCGAACACAATCTGCAGAGCCTGCGGGTGGTGGATGCACTCGAGCAGCGCTATGGCGCCTTCGATGGATTGAACCTGATGTTCGAGACCCGCGAAGGTATCCTGAAGCATTGCTCACTACCGAATGCCCGCAAGCTGGGCCAGATTGGCCAGCGCTTCATCGACCGCAAGCAACCGTCGATCGAAGCGCAGATCGCCAACCTCGCCGATGAAATCGCCTACAACAATCACGACATCGACGACGGTCTGCGCTCGGGCGTGCTGACCACCACGCAACTCGACGAAATCGATTTCTATGCGCGCCAGCGACGCGATGTCGAGCAGACATTTCCGGGCATCAGCGGGCGGCGCGCCATCAACGAAACCATCCGGCGCATGATCAATGCCTTGATCGTCGACCTGATCACCACGTCGGAAGCTCGGATTCGCGAAGCTGGTGTGCAGAGCCTGGATGATGTACGCGATGCCGCGCCACTGATCGCGTTTTCAGAAAAAATCGGTGCCGAGGCGGCGCTGCTCAAGCGCTTCCTGCGCCAGAACATGTACCAGCACTATCTGGTCAATCGCATGACCAGCAAGGCGCGGCGCATCATCACGGAACTGTTTGATGCCTTCATCGCCGAGCCGAATCTTCTACCACCGGATTACCAATTGCCGGAAGACGCATCAGCGTCGGCCCGCGACCATCAAGCCCGCAAGGTGGCGGATTACATCGCCGGCATGACCGATCGCTATGCCATGCGTGAGCATCGAAGATTGTTCGAAGTCGACGAAATCTGAGCCGCTGCTGCCCCGCCGCCGACGTGGGCAGCATGATAAATGCCGGCTAGTCCAGAAATCGTAACGGATGGGCGCCGGCCGGCCACACCGGTTCGAAGAAGCGCGCGACCTGTTCCGGCTGCACCGCATCGAGCGCGGCTGGATTCCAGCGCGGTGCATCGTCCTTGTCGATCACTGCCGCGCGAATGCCTTCCACCACGTCGCTGTGTTCGAAGCAGTGCCGCACCATCGAGCGCTCCATGCGCAGGCAATCGGCAACGCTCAAGTTTGCACCGCGCTGCAGCTGTTCGAGCGTCACGCACAGCATCAGCGGCGAGCGCTTGTGCATCGATGCCAGTGCTGCCTGGGCGAAAGGCGAGGCATCCCGGGCCAGCGACGCCATGATGGCGTTCACATTCGGCAGGGCGAAATGACGATCGATCGCGGCATCATGTTCACCCGGATCCGGGATGTCTGCAGCAGTTGGCAGCGGCAGCGCAAAGGATGCTACCGTCTCGCGCCAGCGCTCGACCGGCTCGCTCGCCAGACGCTGTTGCAGCGCGTCGAGCTGTTCATGCGCTACCAGCACATCCGCCAAGCCGTCATGGACCGCTTGCGCACCATCGATGGTGTGCCCGGTCAGTCCCAGATAGGTGCCGCTGCATCCGCGCGCGCGTGGCAGGAAATGACTGCCGCCGACATCGGGGAAAAGACCGATATTCACTTCCGGCATGGCCAGCTTGGTACGCTGCGTGACGACGCGCATGCGCTGCGCCGGACCGCTCTGTGAAATGCCCATGCCGCCACCCATGACGATGCCATCCATGAAGGCAATGTACGGTTTTGGAAAAAAATGAATCAGGTGATTCAATACATATTCTTCGGTAAAAAAATCTTCCAGCGTGGCGCTGCCGCCAAGCGGCGTGGTGGTCGCGACCTGATAGAAATAGCGGATGTCGCCGCCCGCGCAAAATGCCCGACCCTCGCTGCCGCGGATGATGACGGCATCGATCGCAGGATCGTCGCGCCAGGCGGTCAAGGCGGCGGTGATGGCGCGCACCATGTCCAGCGAGAGCGCATTCAGCGCGCGGGGACGGTCGATGGTCAGGCAACCCAGGCGGTTGTCGACGGTGGTGTTGATGTGTTCAGTCATGGGGAGGGCGGTTGCGGAAAAGCGCTAATTCTACCGGCTCATGCGATCAGCGCGATCGGAAACGACGGCGGCGATGACGCAGTGCTCCGGTAACGGATCGGCGGACTGTCAGCGGGCGGTCAAATGCGGCGAATCGCGGAGAAACAAAAAGGGCGCAATCAATGCGCCCTCACGGTCAAGTCATGCCGAATTGTTCGGCCAGTGGAATACCGCTAGGTGGCGGCGGTCACGGCTGCCGGTTCCGGCAAAT
>JANYFF010000276.1 GCA_025362825.1 Polaromonas sp.
GTCGGCCAGCCGATGATCTGACGCGCGTGGACACCGACAAACATCAGCTTGCGGCCCGAGCCACGATGCACGTCTGCCAGCGGCCAGACTGCCGGCGGTATGGCCTTCTTCTGGTCGTCGGTATAGGCATCATCGCCCAGAAGCACGCGGGTGTGAAGTGCAAAGTGTTCGGCGCTCAAGTGTTCAATCTCGGCGCGGGTACGTTCGGGCAGTGCATCGTAAGCGGCCCGCAGGTCGGCAAACTCGGTGTTGCCGCCCCAGCTGGGCGTGACCAGCGCATGCAGCATGGAATAGGCGGCACGCGGGTTCATGAAGGAGCTGTCGCTGTGCCACAGCTGGTTGGCAAAGTTCGACAGGTTTTTCGGAGAATCGCGGCCGGTCACATTGCCCTGTGCATCGACGTTGGAAATATCAATCAGGCGTTCGTCCTCAAGCCGCTCCGGACGCTTGAACACCCGCTTCAGCCCGATGTCGAGCGGGCCGAATGATTTGGTGAAGTTGATCTGCTGCTGTGCCGTCAGCGGTTGACCGCGCCAGACCAGCACCGCGTACTGGTTCATGGCGGCATTGATGTCGCGCACATCCTGCGGCGACATCGGCCGGGTCAGGTCGAGGCCGCTGGCCTCAGCGGCGAACAGCGGGTGCAGGGGTTTGAGTTGCAGTGTCATGGCTGGAAGGTTCCTGACTGGTTTGACTTGAGGTGAAAGGTCATTCCGCTTCAATGCGGGCTTCGGCGATCACGCGGGTCCACTTCTTCATTTCGCTCTGGATGTAGGCGTCAAACTGCTCAGGTTTTGACGCGACGATTTCCATGCCGAGTTCTTCAATGCGCTTTTTGATGTCAGGCATGGCCAGCACCTTGGCGGTGTCAGCCTGGATTTTCTGGATGACGGCGCGCGGCGTGGCTGCCGGCGCTACAAAGCCGAGCATGGCGCTGACCTGGAAACCGGGCAGCACCTCTGCCACGGTTGGGTACTGGGTATAACCGGGCACGCGGGTTTCACCCATGGTGGCAATCATCTTCATGCGGCCAGCCTTGATATAGGGCAGCACCGACAGGAACGGGTCCATCACCAGGTCGATGCGGCCACCCATCAGCTCGGTATGCGCCGGCGCGCTGCCCTTGAAAGGCGAATGCAGCATGTCAAAACCGGCCTCGCGCTTGAGCAGCTCGGCGCCCAGATGCGTGGTGCCGCCAGCGCCCGGCGTGCCATAGGTCAGCTTGCCGGGGTTCTTCTTCGCATAGGCAATCATTTCGGGCAGCGTGTTGAAGGGCTCGTCCGGCCTGGCCACGATGGCGAGCTGCAGGTTGGCCAGCTGCGTGATGCCCGTCAGGTCTTTGGTCGTGTTGTAGGGCATGGTCTTGCGCAGGATGGGGTTCACCGCAAACGATGAATTGACCATGCCAAAGGTGTAGCCATCGGCCGGCGCCTTGGCGACGTAATCCAGGCCGATGACGGTGCCCGCGCCGGGCTTGTAGTCAATGATGACGGGCTGGCCCCAGATTTCCTGCAGCTTCTGGCCAATCATGCGGCCCACGGTATCGGTCGGGCCGCCCGGCGGAAACGGGATGATGATCTTCACCGGCCCCTTGGGAAAGTCCTGGGCCAGGGCTGGCGCGGCGACTGACAAACCGATGCATGCTGCGATGAGCAGACCAGACGCTGTGCGCAAAAAATGTCTCATGTAGCTTCCGTTAAATAAATGGAACAATGTTTCATAATAATAGATGAGCACTCCATAAAATGGAATCCAGTTTCGAAAAAATATTTCATAGGGAGGCCTATGGCAGACAACAATGCATTGCAAAACAAGGACGAAGTCAGCGCGCTGGCACGCGGCCTGGCACTGGTGCGGGCCGTGGCCAATGCCAGCCAGCCCCTGAGCAACCGCGAGCTGGTAGAGGCCACAGGCATTCCCAAGGCCACCATCTCGCGCCTGGCAGCCACCCTGGTCGCAGCTGGTTACCTGCGCCAGGCAGTCGACAGCGAGCGCTTCAGCCTGGGCGCGGCGCTGCTGGAACTGGGCAACGCCTACCTGCGCAATTTTGACTTCCGCAACCAGGCGCGCCCACACTTGGCACAGCTGGCCGAGATAGCCGGCGCCAACGTGCACCTGGGTGTGCGCGATGGCCTGGACATCCTGCTGATCGACACCCTCAAGCCGCGGTCTGCGCTGATCCTCTCGCGCATGGACGTCGGCTCGCGCATGGCAATAGCTACCTCAGCCGCAGGCCGGGCTTACATGGCCAGCCTGCCCAACGACGAGCGCACCGCGTTGATGGCGCAATTGCTGGCGGTGTCTGCCGACCCAGCCGCGCTGCAGGCACGGCTGGATGAAGCATTCAGCGAATACGCCCGGCTGGGCTTTTGTACGTCGTTTGGCGAGTGGCATCCGGACATTCATGCCCTCGGCTTTACCTTGCGCGGTCCACGCGGGGAGCTCTATGCCGTCAGTTGCGGCGGCCCGGCCTTCAAGCTGTCCCGCGAGATGCTGCTGGAAAAAGTAGCGCCCAAATTGCTCGAGACCCAGCTCGCAGTGGCCCGGGAAATGGGAATTTAGCGATTTTTTACCACTTCACCAACGAAAAGTTGCCCTACCTCCCGTATTTCGGTCACCTGTAGCTATGTTTTTTATAGCGCTTCAGGGCGGAACCTGCAAACTATGACGTCGCGGTCGGGCATTGTGATTGATCCGCCATTTGCCCGTGCAAACATCAATTCCACCCCTCACCCAGGAAATTCTGTACGAACCAGGTGATGCGAAGACTATTTCGGAAACGCCCGACTAGCAATAACAGATCACACAGCGCGAACACTTTTTAATGAAAACATCACTACGCACTGAAGTCAGCATTGCAAATGATAATGATTATCATATAGAATTAACTCGTAGCAGTAACGATCAACACTCGATTGTGAACAGCTTTTTTATTGCAAATAACAGCAACAACAGCGGAGAGAGTTCAATGCAACGGAGAGGTTTCGTGATGGCTGGCAGCGCGAGCGTGGTGTTGGCTGCATGCGGCGGCGGTAGTGGCTCGGACGGCAGCGGTGGCACGGGCACGGTGCTCAACGCACAAAACCGCTTTCTTGGCTCAAACCTGGTGGCATCGAACGCCAGCTACAAGGCTTTGTATACCCTGCCCGATTTTGTTGACGCGTGGGGTATCGCCATCCGCCCTGACGGCGCTGGCGGGCATTTTTGGATAGGTGCAGGCGGATCATCGTGGGAGTTTATTGGCGACGTCCGAAATCAGGCAGACGCCAGCCTGCGCCAACTGACGCGCGATGGCCTCAAGCGTGTCACGGTTCCAGGCACCACTTCAGATGCCGGCGGCGGCGTCACAGGCGTTGCGTACAACGGTGCGTTACTGACATCCAGCAACTTTTTGCCTGCAGGCCAAACCATGCCTGACGGCGCATCGACCATCAATATGGAAGGCTCGGCGCGCTTTATTTTTGTCAACAGCAAAGGCTACATCACCGCATGGACTGATCGCAGACAAGATACAGGCGGCACCCTTCGCAACGATGGACCCTCACAGCAGGTCTACCCTGCCGGCGGCGCCGTGGCTACAGGCGATCAAGCGTTTTTTGGCGTAGCCTTGAAAACCGAAACTTGGGACACGTTATGGGTTGTTGACTTCGGTATGAACCCAAAGGTTTTGCAGTTTGATGCCGGCTGGAACCTGGTGCCTACCGTTGGTTTTACCAACCCCTTTGCAACCGGGGCCGGCGGTATCGCCAAACCTGGCGATTTTGTACCCTTCAATATCATCAGCCTCGGTTCCCGCGTGTTTGTGACCTACGCCAAATCACAAGTCAGTGCCAACGACTTGACTGCCTTTCGCGCGGGCGAAGAGGACTCACTGGATGCGGATCTGGAAAGATCCGGTGGTTACCAGCCAGACCGCGGACGTCTGGTTGAGTACAAACTCAACGGAGAGCTGGTGCGTATTTACAAGGACGACAAACGCCTCAATTCGCCATGGGGTGTTGCCATTGCACCTGCGTCGTTTGGCGCTTTCGGAAACTCGGTCCTGGTCGGCAACTTCGGCGGTGCTGGTTTGATTGCCGGCTTTAGCAGCAGCACTGGTGAGTTCTTGGGTTATCTGCGTGACACGACAGGCGGCTTTGTGGCACAGCCCGGCTTGTGGGGCTTGCAATTTGGCAACGGGGTGAGTCTGGGCGATGTAGATGCGCTCTACTTCGCGGCCGGACCAGAAGGCGAGACCGCAGGGCTTTTCGGGTCATTGCGCTACATGCCGCGCTGATGCCAAAAGCCTGAACCAACCTGAACCGAAATACTTGATCAAGCCTAATTTCCAACGCCCATTTATTGAGACTACCCATGGAATTCAAACAACATACAAAAACCACCTTCAGGCTTGTTCCCCTTTGTGCTGCGTTAGCCCTGGTGGGAATAGCCGGCTCAGCGATGGCGCAGAGCACCACCAGCTCTGACCAGCTGCTAAGACGGATGGAGGCGATGGCCGAAGAATTGCAAAAACTCCGCACGGAGGTCACGCAGCTCAAGGCGGCTCAATCGCAAACCGAGGCAACCGCACAGCAGGCAAGCCAAAATGCCACCCAGGCCAAAACCGCAGTGGCGGAGGTCGCGGCAGTAGCCGGGAGCGGGTTGAAAACCGGCCCTGCCACCGTACTCAGCGGCTACGGCGAAATTAAATACAACCGACCAACCAAAAGCGTTAAAGACACCCAACTCGACGTCGGGCGGGTGGTACTGGGTGTAGAGCATCGATTTAGCGAAAACACCAAATTTGTGGGCGAATTTGAGTGGGAGCATGCGATTGCGTCGGCTACCGACCGGGGTGAGGCAGCGATTGAACAAGCCTATATCGAGCACCGCCTGCGTCCGGATCTTGCACTGAAAGCCGGTTTGTTCCTGGTGCCTGCTGGCTTGCTCAACGAAAACCACGAGCCCTCGGCTTTTTATGGTGTGGAGCGCAATTTTGTTGAAACCAGCATCATCCCGACCACCTGGCGCGAAGCCGGACTGCAGTTTGTCGGAACGACTGACAACGGCATCACCTGGAACGCCGGTTTGTCTACCGGTTTTGACCTCGGAAAATGGGACTCCAAAGCTAGCGAGGGCAAGCAATCGCCCCTCGCCAGCACCCACCAGGAAGGTCAGTTTGCAAAAGCCAAGGACCTCAGCGTGTTTGGAGCCGTGAACTGGCGCGGCATGCCGGGTTTGCAAGTCGGCGGCAGCTTTTTTACGGGCGGTGCAGGCCACGGCCAATTGCTGGTCGCTAACCCACGTGTCACTGTGTTTGACGTGCACGCACGCTGGACGCCCGGTAAATGGGACCTGGCAGCGCTGTATGCCAGAGGCACCATCAGCGATACAGCTACCCTGAACGTACCTCTAGCCGGTGATCCCACGCCCATACCGGCGGTGTTTGATGGCGGCTACGTGCAGGCGGCCTACCATCTATGGAGCCAGGGCGACTACCGGTTGACGCCATTTGCAAGGTACGAACGGTTTAATACTGCCAAAGCTTATGCTGCTTTCCCTATCGGTCTGGGCCGCGCTTCAGACCCATATGAGCGTGTAGCCACTTTTGGTGCTAACTTCCAGATTGCACCCGGCGTTGTCTTCAAAGGCGACTACCAGACCTTTGCAGTTAACAAAAACGCCAATCGCCTGAACCTGGGCGTGGGTTACTCGTTTTGATGCACCGCGCCGGTCTTGCGGTTGCTGCAGTTACCTTGCTGGGTTCAGCCAGCAGTGCCTTTGCGGTTGATTATTTAACTGTTGCACAGGCGCAGGCACAACTTTACCCACAGGCAACGCAGTGGACCGAAAAAACCGTGTTGCTGACGGCCGAACAACTTGTAGCCGTTGCCAAACTGGGCAGGGTCGAGGCGCGCAGCGCCAGCTGGAGGCTGCTGCACGCAGCGGATGCCCGCGGCAAATACATTGGCACGCTGGTGGTTGATCAGGTTGTTGGGAAGTACGACCTGATCACCTACGCGGTCGGGCTCGATACCACGGGGCAAGTGCTGGGAATTGAAATACTGACCTACCGCGAAAGCCATGGCAGCGAGATACGACTGCCCGCATGGCGAAAACAGTTTGTCGGAAAATCAGCGGCTGCAACGCTTAAGACTGGCGAAGACATTGCCATCATCAGCGGAGCCACCTTGTCTTGTAGCCATGTGACCGATGGCGTGCGCCGCATCGTGGCGGTGATGGCAACGCTCCGTGATGGCAAGCTGGTGCCACTGGCCTGATTTGCACATGCTGCGGCGCGCCAAGCCCTTGCTGGGCACGCTGGTTGAAATAAGCTGCAAGGTTGAAAACTCCGCAGACAGCAGCGCTGCGTTTACCGCCAGCGAGGCCGGATTTTCTGCCGCGGCACGTATTCACGCACTGATGTCGCGCCATGAAGCCGCCAGCGAAGTGTCGCAGTTCAACACGGCAGAAGCGGGCCAGTGGATACCAATCTCCCCCGATACGCTGGAAGTTTTTTTATTTTCCAGCCAGCTCAGCGCGCAAACCCAGGGCGTATTTGACGTGTTCGGTGCCCGTACAACAGTGCGCAGCACTACCGGCTTATGGCGAAACCTCGAAATCGATGCCATACGGTGCCGTCTTCGCAAACACGTGCCACTGGTAGCCGACCTGGGCGGTGTTGCAAAGGGCTACGCTGTAGACGTTGCTATTGCCGCGCTACAGCGTGCTGGCATGACGCAAGGCTGGGTCAATGCGGGTGGCGATTTACGGGTGTTTGGAGAACTCGAAGTACCGGTTATGGTGCGGTCACCGCTCAATATGTCGCAGTTGCACGAATGCACTCGCCTGATCAACGCGGCAGCGGCTACGTCGGCGCACTATGCTGAGTCAGCCAACACCGATGAGCGTAGCCGCGATGCCTGCAATCTGGCTATACGTCATGGACAAAATCAACTAGCGGCAGAGATTGGAAAAAGCTGGACCGTTGTCGCGCCAAGTGCGATGGTGGCAGATGCGCTAACCAAACTTGTAGCTCTTACTGGTGAGGTTAATCACCCACTACTGGCACACTACGCAGCCCGAGCCTGGATGTACTAACCTATTCACACCGACCTGCCGTGCCCCACCGCCTTCGTCCACCACGCCCCAGACACGGTACTGTCCAGTTACCCGCCTGGCAACGCCGCACGCTGTACGCCGCCACCGGCGTCCTCACGGTATCGGGTCTGGCCTGGCTTATGGTGTATTTTTTGGCGCCTTCTGACTGGCCCACTGCCGGGTCTACCAAATTGTGGTCGATGCGGGTTCATGCGGCGGCCGTACTGGCGACATTGGTGATGATCGGCAGCCTGCTGCCCGTGCACATTCGCAACGGCTGGCTGACACGGCGCAACCGCACCAGCGGTTCGGTTTTAATGCTGGCGATTACGGTGCTGACGCTTACAGGCTACCTTCTTGGCTATGCATCAGAATCTCTGGCAAGGCCTTGGGCAGGATGGCTACATTTGGGCTTGGGCATCAGCGCACCCTTGCTGTTGCTGGGGCATGTGCTACTGGGCCACCGCGCACGGCGGTTGAACCATCACATGGGTCAAGGTCCCGACCATCACGCGAATCGATAAACGCTTAACTTTTATACCTAAAAGTGCATCTAGCCCCCGTATTACGGTCACCTTAAGCTATTATTTTTATAGCGCACAGGAGCGGAACCCACAAAATATGTCGTCGCGGTCAGGCAGGTAAAAATTGCGGTATTTCGGGCTTTTCATCCGAGCCCGGGTCGCAAACGAGGCACCCCGCAGCACCTTGTGTGTGCCAAACCAGGGCTGCGAATAGTCGAGGTAGGGGTCAGCTACAAAGCCCGGGTAAGGCCTGAAAGTCGTCCCCGTCCACTCCCATACGTCACCCCAGCGAAAACCCCGGCGTGAGGCGGTATGGGCCGCTACTTCCCACTCCACCTCAGCCGGCAGGCGGCGGCCGGCCCAGCGGCACCAGGCGTCGGCCTCCCACCAGCTCATGTGCATGGCACTCTGGTTGCCCAGCATGCGGCGCGGCTGGCCAAAGCGGGTTTGCATCACCGCGCCGCTGGCCACGCCAATCTGGTCCACATAGCGCGGACCGCGCCGGCCTTCCCCAGCCTCCAGGCCCTGGAGCCAGAACCAGCCGTCGGGATGCCAGAACTCTTCCCGGTCATAGCCACCGTCATCGACAAACTCTACAAACTGCGCCCAGGTTACCGGCTGGGCATCAATCTCGAATTCCGGCACGCTGACCGGATGCTGGCGCTTTTCATTGTCAAAGGCAAACCCAGCCTGCGGGTCACTGCCCATCTGCCAGACCGTAGCCGGTATCAGCATCGGCTCACGCAGGGTCAGCGGCGCCGGCGTGAAAGCGTCCAGCAGCGGACGGTCCAGGCTCAGGCCCAAAGTCTGAAAGGTGTGAGAGAGCGCTTCACCATGCATGTCTTCGTGAAACAGGCACAGCCGGTAAAAATACAGCGCATCATCGCTGTCACCGGCTTTGTCGAGCAGGTCCAGCGTGCCTTCAAGGGTGTCGAGCAGGTAGGCGCGTATCTCGTCCACGCCCGGAAGTGCCAGGTCCCAGCGCGCGCCATGCGGCACATGGGCAGAATCCCACCAGCCGTCAGCGCGCGGCTCGATTGATGCCAGCCGGGCGTGCGCGGGCTCACAGCGGGTGCCCAGGCTGCGTTGCATGTTGCGGCCAATCCACCACTCCTGAAACCAGCCGATATGGCCCAGCTCCCACAGCGGCGGGTTGATCGTCGGCCATTGGGGCACCACAAAGCCAGATGACTCCAGCGCCTTCTGGTACTGGCTGAAAAGGTGCAGCGTATGATTGCGCGCATCCATCAGCGCCAGCGACAGCAGTTCGCGGCCGGCCCCGCGCATCAGCGGTGAATCGATCTGACCCGAAGTGCTTGTTGCCGAAGAAAGAGGAGTTGATGAGGCCACAAATAGTCCTGGTAAGCCCGGCGGTGCAGGAGGCCAACAATGGCAACTGGCACACTGCGCACCGCTGGGCGCAGTTTTTGTCGGGTTATTGTGACATTGCCTTTGCACAGCAGTGGACTGCGCCAGGCGACTGTTTCACATCCCTACACCAGCCGCAGCTCATGATAGCGCTGCACGCCCGCCGATCGGCCGCCTCCATACAGGCGTGGGCCAACGCCTGTCCGCGCAAACCGCTGCTCGTGGTACTGACGGGCACCGACCTGTACCGCGATATCAACACGGACCCGGAAGCGCAAAAATCGCTCGCGCTGGCGTCGCACCTCGTGGTGCTGCAGGATGCAGGGCTCGATGCCTTGCCGCAGCAGTGGCGCGGCAAGGCGCGGGTTATTTACCAGTCTGCACCCCCGCTGGTGCCGGCAGCTAAATCGGCACGGCGTTTTGGCGCCCTGATGGTTGGCCACCTGCGAGAAGAAAAAGACCCCTTGACATTCATGAAAGCGGCACTGCAGCCGCAGGCAGCAGGCGTTTTTTTTGAGCAGATCGGTTCGGCACTGTCGCCCGAATTTGCGCTTGCTGCACAGTTGACGGCAACCCAAACCACGCGCTACCAGTGGCTTGGCGAGCTGCCAAGAGCGGCCACGCGCCAGCGCATCAAACGCGCCCACGTGCTGGTGAACTGCTCACGCATGGAAGGCGGGGCGCATGTAATTCTGGAAGCTGTACAGTCAGGCACGCCAGTGCTGGCTTCGCGCATCAGCGGCAATATCGGCATGCTGGGCACACATTACCAAGGCTACTTCGAAACGGGAAATGAGCTGCAGCTGGCGGCGCTGGTACGACGGTGTGCGACCGAACCAGATTTTTTGGCGATGTTGAACACGCAGTGCCGACAACGCGCCCCACTGTTTGATCCGCTCCGCGAGAAGCAGCTTGTCATAAACTTGGCTGAATCTACCCTGAGCTATTTGAAAGACCCGACATGAACGCCCCAGATGCCCTGAAATCCCTCACCGTCCCCAGGCTCACCAGCCTTTCCCACGGCGGCGGCTGCGGCTGCAAGATTGCGCCCGGTGTGTTGAGCGAAATTCTCAAAAATTCCAGCAACATGCCCGGACTCAATCTGCCGAAGGAGTTGCTGGTGGGTATTGAAACCGCCGACGATGCCGCAGTCTATTGGCTCAATGATGAACAGGCGCTGATTGCCACGACAGACTTTTTCATGCCCATCGTCGATGACCCGTATGACTTCGGCCGCATTGCTGCAACCAATGCGATCAGCGACGTGTACGCGATGGGCGGAACGCCCATCATGGCACTGGGCCTGGTCGGCATGCCCATCAACGTGCTGCCGCTGGAGACAATAGGCGCCATCCTGCGCGGCGGTCAAGACGTTTGCCGCGACGCCGGCATACCGATTGCAGGCGGCCACACGATCGATTCAGTCGAGCCAATTTATGGTCTGGTGGTCATGGGATTGGTGCACCCTTCCCGCGTGAAGAAGAATTCAGACGCCAAAGCCGGCGACGTGCTGATCCTGGGCAAGCCGCTGGGCATAGGCATTTTGTCAGCCGCCCTCAAAAAGGAAATCCTGTCAGCAGAAGGCTATGCGCAAATGATTGCAGTCACCACGCAGCTCAACAAGCCTGGCATCGAGCTCGCAAAGCTCGACGGCGTGCACGCTCTGACCGACATCACCGGTTTTGGCCTGGCCGGCCACGGGCTGGAGCTGGCACGCGGCGCCAAGCTCAAGATGCACATTGATCTGGCGAACATCCCCTTGCTGCCTGGCGTGCTGGAACTGGCCGAAGCCGGCGTAGTCACCGGCGCGTCAGAGCGCAACTGGGCCAGCTACGGCGCAGAGATCGCATTACCGGCCACTATCTCGGCAGCTTATAAGGCCTTGCTGTGCGACCCGCAAACCAGCGGCGGCCTGCTGGTTTCTTGCGCCCCGGAAGTGGAAGCCGAAGTGCTGGCCTGTTTTGAGCGTCAAGGCTTTGCCTACGCCCGCACCATAGGCCGCATGCGCGAAGGCAGCGGCGTGCAAGTGGCCTAGTCCCCTAAGCTCAGCTCAGCCCAGCCCCGCCTAGTCCAGCCATATCGGGGG
>JANYFF010000289.1 GCA_025362825.1 Polaromonas sp.
CTCGGCCAGATTCAGCAGGCGCAACAAGTTTGAAGCGGCGCTGCGCGAGCGGCCAACAGCCTGCGCCGCCAGTTCGTGAGTGAGCCCAAACTCTTTCACCAGCCGTTGCAAACCTTGGGCCTCCTCCAACGGGTTGAGGTCTTCGCGCTGAATGTTTTCGATCAGCGACATCGCAGCGGCGGCCTCGTCGGGCACGTCGCGCACCAGCACGGGAACGCTGTCCAGGCCTGCAAGCTTCGCAGCCCGGAAGCGGCGTTCGCCCGCAATGATCTCGTATTTGCCGTCGTTCGTGCCACTGGTCAGCCGCCGCACCAGGATGGGCTGCATGATGCCCTGCTGCTTGATCGACTCGGCCAGCTCGTACAGCGCGCCCTCGTCCATGCGGGTCCGCGGCTGGTACTGGCCGGCCACCATGTCCACCAGCCGCAGCGACGCGGGCAGGCCGGGGCTGGTCGCGCTGCTGGGATTTGCCTCGCTGTTGAAGTTGATGGT
Source organism: Polaromonas sp. (assembly GCA_025362825.1). Lineage (GTDB taxonomy): Bacteria > Pseudomonadota > Gammaproteobacteria > Burkholderiales > Burkholderiaceae_C > Polaromonas. The sequence continues at coordinate 493 of JANYFF010000289.1, forward strand.
GTCCGGGCCAGCGGTTTCGCTGACCTTGGGACCGAGCAGTGCTTCAAGGCCGCGGCCCAGGCCCTTTGGTTTTTTGGTAACCATGTTTCTTACTTTCTTCAAATCCGTGAATATCAACAAGCCTCTATAAGGCACTAATAAGGTATCAAGTCGCCGCCCAGCGACTGCAGCACGCCGCGCCACAGGGCGTCGCGCTCTTCATAAGGCTGTACGTTCTGTTTGCCGCTGGCGCTTTCCCAAACCGAGGTCAACACCATGACGATGCCGGTCGACGGTTGTACATACACTGTTTGCCCGTGGATGCCCTGCATCGCGAATGTGCGCGCTTTCAGTGGCATCAGCCAGAACTGGTAGCCGTAGCCAAAATACGGTGTCGCCGTGCGCGGCCTGAAAGCCGCTGGCTGGCGCGCCGGGTCGGTCGCATCCAGCAAGTACTCGCGCGGCACGACCTGCTCCGCGCCGGCCTTGCCGTCATGGGCCAGCAGCAAACCCAGCCGGCCCCAGTCGCGCAGGCTGGCATTGAAGCCGCCGTTGGCCACCTCCTGCCCATCCACGCCCACGCGCCAGAAGGCATCGTGTTCTGCGCCCATCGGCTTCCACAGCCATTCGGTCGTGAGCTCAGCCATGTTTTTGCCGGTGGCGCCTGTCAGCACGCGGCCCAGCACGTCGGTCTCGGCACTTGAATAGACAAATTTTTCGCCAGCGGCCGCGTGCCGGTCGGTGATGGAACGCAGCACATCCACCGGCTTGCCCGCCCCTGCCGCCCCGGCACTGGCGCGCGACAGGCGGGCAATATCGTCCTGGCCGTCATAGCGTTCGCTAAACGTCAGCCCGGAACTCATGCGCAGCAACTGCCGCACCGTGGTGGCCCCATAAGGGCTACCGGCCAGCGCCGGAACGTATTTGTCTGCCCTGTCGTCAGCCGACGCGATGGCGCCCTTGGCCAATGCCTGGCCGACCAGCAGCGAGGTCACGCTCTTGGCCATTGAAAACGACAGAAAGCGGGCGTCTTCAGTGCGCCCATAGCGGTACTGCTCGACCACAATTTCATCATTTTTAAGTACTAAAAGTGCGGTAGCACGCTGGTGGCCCAAGTAATCATTGATGGTGTAGCTATTATTTTTGTAGCGATAGAAAATCGTTGCCGGGTTTGCCGCTTTCGGCAAGGCGTTCGGTGCCGGCGCACGCACAACCACGCGTGTGTTGACGCCGCGCACCTTGTCGAGCGCAGACCAGGAGCCGACGCGGTAAGGATTGCCATACCAGGTGCTGGCGTTACCAACCGGATAGCCCTGCGCCTTGCCCAGCAGGTCTTCGTCCGGCTCGGCACGCACCACCGTGCTGGCGCAGGCGATGGTCAACAAGACAAGGGCGCTGTGCAGAAATGGTTTCATGTTGTAGCGGGCTGGATCGCCATGAGGTGCAAAAGTCTGTCGTGCGCTGATGGCCAGTCAGCCAGTCCGCTTTCGCTGTTCAGGTGGCCATGCGCGCCGGCGTCGATTAACTCTGCACCCCAGGCGTTGGCAAATGTCCGGGCGCGTGCAGCGTCGCAAAAAGGATCGTCGGCAGAAGCCATCACCAGCGATGCAAACGGCAAGGCCTGAAGCGGTACCGGCGACCAGCCCGGCAGCGTGCTGCGGATGTCATCACGCTCGGTGTCGGGCGGCGCGACCAGCAGGACCGCCTTCACGCGGCCAGTGTTTTTTGAATGCGATGCCCAAGCAGCGACGGCGACACAGCCCAGGCTGTGCGCCGCCAGCACCGCAGGTTCATCGCACGACAGCAGCACGTCTTCAAGCCGCGAAATCCAGTCGCCGCGCAAGGGCCGCTGCCAGTCATGCTGCTCGACACGCGTGTAGCCGTGCGCCCGCTCCCAACGGCTTTGCCAATGGTCGGGACCACTGTTTTTCCAGCCGGGCAGGATAAGGACATTGCGTGGATTCATAACTCGTAAAAACCGGTTTGCTATTATTTTTATAGCTGCTTGTGCCCTTTTTTCGGGGGCTACAGACACTATGGGCTGCTAAAAAGGCAAATTACATCTTTGTAATGCGGTTGACCATCTCTTCGGCAAAGGTGACAAACGCCTGGGCGCCCTTGGACGCCGGGTCAAACACCACACCCGGCAGGCCGTAGCTGGGCGCCTCGGCCAGCCGCACATTGCGCGGGATCACGGTGTTGAAAACCTTGTCGCCAAAATGCTCCTTGAGCTGCTCGCTGACCTGTTGCTGCAGCGTGATGCGCGGATCAAACATGACGCGCAGCAAGCCGATGATGGCCAGGTCCTTGTTGAGGTTGGCATGCACCTGCTTGATGGTGTTGACCAGGTCTGTCAGGCCTTCAAGCGCAAAGTACTCACACTGCATGGGTACGATCACGCCATGGGCGCAGCACAGGCCGTTGAGCGTCAACATGCTGAGCGACGGCGGGCAGTCGATCAGCACAAAATCGTATTGGGCATCAACTTCACCAAGGGCCAGCTTGAGGCGTTTTTCGCGGCGCTCAACGTCGACCAGTTCAACCTCGGCACCGGCCAGTTCGCGGTTCGCACCCAGGATGTCGTAGCTGCAGCCGCCGTCCATCAGCTTCTGGCTGGTGACGCGCGCTTCGGCAATCGAGGCAGACTCAAGCAGCACGTCGTATACCGTATGCTCCAGCTTGCGCTTGTCCACGCCCGAGCCCATGGTGGCATTGCCCTGCGGGTCCAGATCAATCATCAGCACCCGCTGGCCAACTTTGGCCAGGCCCGCGGCGAGGTTAACGGTCGTCGTGGTTTTACCAACGCCGCCCTTTTGGTTGGCGATACAGAAAATTTTGGCCATGGAAATTGTTGCTTCTTGTTATTTAGAGATTGCCAGCTTGAGCCCAAAGCCGATGAGGAAGACGCCCGCTGCCTTGTTGAGAAAAGCGGAGATTTTGGGATTGGCACGTATACGTTCGGCCAGGTAATGGGTGAGAAGTACCGAGGTGAGCCCATACAGAAAAGTCAGCATGGCGATGGTGGCTGCCATCACACCGAATGTCCTGAGGCCCTGGTGTGTGACCGGGTCTACAAACAGCGGGAAAAAGGCCATGTAGAAAACAATCGCCTTGGGATTGAGCAGGGTGATGACCATCGCCTGACGCAGGTAGTGGTGCGGCTTGATTTTCAAAATGGGCGCATCGCCGGGTTGGGCCAGCAACATCTTGATGCCCAGCCACGCCAGGTAAACAGCACCCGCCCACTGCACAATATGAAAGGCGGTTGGGTAGGCTGCCATGACGGCAGACACACCGGCCACCGCTGCCCACAGCAAAACCTGGTCACCGGCGATCACGCCAAAGGTGGCGCCCAAACCACCGGGAATGCCGCCCTTACTGGTGGAGGTGATCAACGCGAGGTTGCCCGGGCCGGGAATCAGCAGAAAAACGATGATGGCGACGACAAATGCGCCGTAATCTGCGACGCCAGCAACTGAGCCGAGCATGAAAACCCTCAAAAGTGGAGCTGTGAGTTTAAGGCATCGAAGTGTTGCCAAGCCCCGCGACCCAGGCGTTCAGGCCGCTTTTTGTCGCATCCAGACGATGCAACGCTCGGCATCGAGCCCCGGAACCATCAGTTGTTCCACGTGAAACACCTCAACGGAGGCGGGCAACACGGCCAGTTCATCCGCAGGGTTTTTGCCTTTCATCGCCATCCACACGCCCTGCTCTGAAAGTGCGCCCGCCGACCAGCTGGTGAAGTCCGGCAAGGAGGCAAATGCTCTTGAGCAAATCACATCGAAAGATTCGGTGATGCTCTCCACCCGCGCATGCAGGCCCGTCAGGTTGGGTAACTTCAGAGCCAGTGAGGCCTGTTTGATAAACGCAGCTTTTTTGGCAACCGTGTCTACACAGCTGACCGCCACTTCAGGGCAGCAGATGGCGATCACCACGCCGGGTAGCCCAGCGCCTGCGCCGACATCCAGCAGGCGACTGCCCTGCCCCAGACCGGCGTTTGCCATGTGCAGCCGCAGTGGCTCTATCGCAGCCAGGCTGTCGAGCAGATGATGCGTCATCATTTCAGCCGGGTCCCGCACCGCGGTCAGGTTGTAAACCTTGGTCCACTTGCCAATCAGGTCGCGGTAATCCAGCAGCGCTCCAACCTGCAGGTCGGTCAGCTCAAGTTTGAGCGTGCGCAGACCCGCACGCAAATCGTCTTCGCCGGCTCGCATCAGGCTTCAACCTGCTCGGTGGCTTTCAGGGGTGTGGTGTTCTTCCACAGGTTTTTCTTCAGGTGAACCAGCAGCAAAGACACCGTCGCAGGCGTGATGCCGGAGATGCGGGAAGCCAGTCCCAGTGTTTCCGGCCGGTGGCGCGTCAAGGTCTGGCGCGCCTCGAAGCTCAGGGCCGTGACCTGCAGGTAGTCAAGGTCGGGCGGCAACCTGAGGTTCTCGTAGTGCGATGCGCGCTCGACCTCCACCTTTTGCAGGTCGATGTAGCCCGCGTACTTTGCCGTGATTTCCATCTGCTCCACCACGCTTTTGGCAACATCCACCGGCAACGACGTTTCACGTGAAACATCCTGTTCGTTTGTGGCGATATCGGGGTTGGCATACTTACCGCCGTCCAGCGACATCAGCCCGGCGTAGTTCACATCCGGCCTGCGCAACAGATCTGCTAGGTTGTATTCGCGCTCAATAGCTTTGCCGAAGACACGCTCAGCCTCTGCCAGCGGCAGGTTGTTGGGGTTAATCCAGATGGAGCGCAGTCGCTCTGTTTCACGTGAAACAGCTTCGCGTTTTCGGTTGAAAGCCTCCCAGCGAACATCGTCAACCAATCCCAGCTCCCTGCCCTTTTCGGTCAGGCGCATATCGGCATTGTCTTCACGCAGCATCAGGCGGAACTCGGCCCGGCTGGTAAACATGCGGTAGGGCTCGGTCACGCCCTTGGTGATCAGGTCATCAACCAGCACGCCCAGGTAGGCTTCGTCGCGTCGGGGCAGCCAGCTTTCCTTGCCCTGGCATTGCAGCGCGGCATTGATGCCGGCGAACATGCCCTGCGCCGCCGCCTCTTCATAGCCCGTGGTGCCGTTGATCTGTCCGGCGAAGAACAGGCCCTGCACAGCGCGGGTTTCAAAGCTCGACTTCAGCGCACGCGGGTCAAAGTAGTCGTACTCGATGGCGTAGCCGGGCCGCAAGATGTGGGCGTTTTCCATACCCACCATGGAGCGGACCAGGTCGTACTGGATATCAAACGGCAGACTGGTCGAGATGCCATTGGGGTAAATCTCATGCGTACTCAAGCCTTCAGGCTCCAGGAAAATCTGGTGGCTGTCCTTACCGGCAAAGCGGTTGATCTTGTCTTCCACGCTCGGGCAATAGCGTGGGCCCACGCCGTCGATCTTGCCGGTGAACATTGGGCTGCGGTCAAAGCCCGAGCGGATGATGTCGTGGGTACGCTCGTTGGTATGGGTGATCCAGCACGGCATTTGCTGCGGATGCACGATGTGGCTGCCCATAAAGCTAAACACCGGCACGGCGCCTTCGGTCCCACCCGGCATGCCGTCGCCCGGCTGGACAGTGCACTTGCTGAAGTCAATGCTGCGCCCGTCGATGCGCGGCGGCGTGCCGGTCTTGAGCCGGCCTTGCGGCAACTTGAGTTCCTTCAGCCGTGCCGAGAGCGACACCGCCGGCGGATCACCCGCCCTGCCAGCCGCGTAGTTCTGCAGGCCGACGTGGATCTTGCCATCCAGAAAAGTGCCCGCCGTCAGCACCACCGTGCGCGAGCGAAACTTGATACCAACCTGCGTCACGGCGCCTACTACTCGGTCGCCCTCGACCATCAGGTCATCAACCGCCTGTTGAAAGAGCCACAGGTTGGGCTGGTTTTCGAGCTTGCGGCGTATGACCGCCTTGTACAAAATACGGTCGGCCTGCGCCCGGGTCGCGCGCACGGCCGGACCCTTCGAGCTGTTGAGGATACGAAACTGGATGCCGCCCTCGTCGGTAGCGAGCGCCATCGCGCCGCCCATGGCGTCGACTTCCTTGACCAGATGGCCCTTGCCAATGCCGCCAATCGACGGGTTGCAGCTCATCTGGCCCAGCGTTTCAATGTTGTGGGTCAGCAGCAGCGTCTTGCAACCCATGCGGGCTGCAGCCAATGCGGCCTCGGTGCCAGCGTGTCCACCGCCGACGACGATGACATCAAATTCTTGTGGGTAATACATCTCAAGCCTCAATCAGTTCAATTTTCAGACCCACCGCCTGGGCCGCTGCGGCCTGGCGTTTGTCTGCAGTCACAAACAGGTCAACGCGGGCAGCTTGTGCGGTGCCAATGTGCAGGGCATCCATGCCTCGCAGTGCCGCAAGTCGCATTGCCGCAATTGCATAGCGCTCTGCGGGAATCGACAAGGGCATCACGTTCAGCTCATCGAAGTCAGCATGAATATCCGCCAGCACGCGCTCGTACTCTTCGTCACCAAAAGCGCCTTCGCGCCACTGGCGCGTCAACGCCGAGGCGACTTCCGTCTTGCAATGCACTGCGGCTGTGATGACGCTTGCAGAGACCTGCAGTTGAAGCACCCGTCCAACACCCTTTTCGCCGCTATAGCGTTTGAACAATGCCGACGCGTCAAACAATATATTCATTACCAGCCGCCCTCACGCTCTTCAATAATCATCTCGGCGCCTGACTTGCTGGGCGGCTTGAGGTAGCGCAAGGGCTCAACCGGCACCTTCCAGCGCGGAACTTTGCTGGCCTCCTGCGGCTGCATGGGTACCAGCTCAGCCACTGGCTTGCCATGCCGCAAGATACGGACGGTTTCGCCCCTCTCGACCAGGTCAATCATGGCCGAGGTGTTGGCGCGAAATTCACTCAAAGGGACAATATGCATTTTGTACAAATAGTATGGTTTTGTACATTTTACCGGATTCGCCGGTTTACAGCGGCAAGGCACACTAATGAGCCTTACGGCACAGCGGCTGTCGTATATTGACCCCAGCCAAACACCCAAAATAAAGCCATGAACCACACGCTCCCGACCCGCCGCAGCGCCCTTCAACTCGGCGGCGCATTCGCCGCCAGCAGCATCTTCCCCGCCACCTCCCAGAACACCTGGCCCAGCAAACCGATTCGTCTGCTGGTGCCTTTTGCGCCCGGCGGCAGCTAGGAGATCGTGGCCCGCTCGGCTGCCAACGAGCTGACCAAGAGCCTGGGCCAGACAGTGTTTGTCGAGAACAAGCCCGGCGCCAGCGGCAACATCGCCATGCAGGAATGTGCCATTGCCAACGACGGCCACACCATCATCCTCGGCCATATCGGCACGTTTGCGGTCAACCCCTTCATCTTTGACAAGCTGCCCTTTGACACCAACCGCGACTTCAAGCCGATTTCGCTGCTGGCCAAGGTGCCCAGCCTGTATGTGGTCAATGCCAGCCTACCGGTCAAAAACCTCAAGGAGTTCGTAGCGCTGGCCAAGGCCCAGCCCGGCCAGCTCAACTACGGCTCGGCCGGCAACGGCAGCGCCGGCCACCTGGCCTTTGAGTATCTGAAAATGGCGACCGATATTTTTGTCCTGCACGTGCCCTACCGCGGCACCGGCCCGCAGCTGACCGACCTGCTCGCCGGCCGGCTGGACGCCGCCAGCGTCGGCGCGCCGGCCATCCTGGCGCACATCAAGTCGGGCAAGCTGCGCTGCATCGCCACCGGCACCAAAGAGCGGCTGCCGCAATTGCCCGACGTGCCGACCGTCGCCGAGAGCGGCTACCCCGGCTTCGAGATGACGCAGTGGTACGGGCTGAACGCACCGTCGACCATGCCGCAGGCCAACATCGACAGAATTGCCGAGGCCTGCAGCAAAGCCATGCACAACCAGCAAGCCACCGAGCGCCTGCGCGGCGACACTGCCCAGCCGGTCGGCGACTCGCCGGCGCAGTACGCTGCTTTCATCAAGACCGAGCAAGCGCGCTGGAAAATGGTCGCCAGCCGCGCCAGGATCAAGCCGGATTAAGGCCCCACGCGCCCAGGCTTGGCTTTTTAGTGATCAACCAGCTGCGGCCCTCGGCGGACATGTGTGGCGATTCCAGCCTCCAGGCCATGCGTTTTCTCAGCCTGCTGGAACGGCAGACACAGCCCGGTACCGCTTGAGGCTCGCAGGTTTACGCAGAAGTGAGCAGCCAATGGCCGGGCAGGGTATCGGCGAAGGCGCGTACGGCCGGATTGGCGTTGTCGCACCGCCAGACACAATACAGGGTCGCCAGCGCCGTGTCGCCCACGCCCGACAACGGCCGGGAAACCAGAGAACCTTCGTGCAGGGGCACCACCGGCGCCGGCACAAGGGCCGCGCCCATCCCGGCCTCCACCAGCGCCAGCACCGTAGGCAAAATGCTGGTGTGCGTGATTTGGGGGCGCACCCCGCCTGCCGCAAAAATGGTCTCGACCAGTTCGTGGAAGTAGCGTGCGCCTACGGGGTCATAAGCGATGAAGGGCAGACCGTTCAAGGCTTGCACAGGCACCACCTCCAGCGCCGCCAGCGGATGGCCGGCCGGCAACAACAACAGCATCGGATCACGCGCCACTACAGACACCTCAAAGTCCGGCTCCATCACGGACGCAGAAAGCCGTAACAAGGCGACGTCAATGCGCCCGGAATGGACGCCCTCAATCAGCAGGTCCGAGGTCAGTTGCTTCAGGTCCAGCGTCACGTCGGGGTAACGCGCGCGGTAGGCAATGAGTGCCTGCGGCAACACGCGGTACACCGAGCTGTGCGTGAAACCTAGCGTCAGGCTGCCAGCTTCGCCACGGGCCACGCGCTGCACCGCCTTCACCGCGGCATCGGCTTCCGCCAGCATCTGGCGCGCACGCTCCAGCATCAGTTTGCCGGCCGGCGTCAGTTGCACAGAACGCGTGCTGCGCGTCAGCAGCTGCGCCCCGACCTCCTCTTCAAACTGCCGTATTTGCTGGCTCAATGGCGGCTGGCTGATGTACAAGCGTCTGGCCGCCCGGCCGAAATGGAGTTCTTCGGCAACAACAACAAAAGCCTTGAGCGAACGTGAGAGCAAAGACATTAGGACGTTTTTCAGATTAATATGCATTAAATTTTATATTAGACATATCAATAGCGGTCGCCTATTCTGAGCAACTCACCGGCCTCAGCGCCGCCCTTCTTTTATTTCCGGAGCCCCGATATGCAACTGCAACTCTTTCGCCGCATGCTTGTGGGCGGCACCCTCTGTGTTTTCGCCAGCGCCGGCACTGCGCTGGCCCAGGCCGCTGCGCCATACCCCAGCAAGCCGATACAGCTGGTCGTGCCTTTTGCCGCCGGAAGCGTGACCGACCTGCTGGCTCGCATCGTGGCGCAGCGCCTGGGCGAGGCTCTGGGCCAGCCCGTCGTGGTGGACAACAAGGCCGGCGCTGACGGCAACATCGGCGCCGCCTATGTGGCAGCAGCGGCACCGGATGGCTACACCTTGATGATGGGCGCGGCCAGCACCAACGCCATCAACCCCAGCCTGCACAAGAATCTGCGTTTCAACCCGCTGCGCGATTTCGCACCCATCACCAACGTGGCATCCGTGCCCAACGTCCTGGTGGTCGGGCCGCAGGTGCCCGCGCGAACAGTCAAGGATTTCATTCAGGCAGCCCGCACGGAGAAGTACAGCTTTGCGTCCAGCGGCGCGGGCGGCAGCATGCACCTCTCGGGTGAGTTGTTCAAGGTGATGACCCAGACGCCTGACCTGCTGCACATTCCCTACAAAGGCGGCAGTGCGCCGGTCGCCGATGTAATGGGCGGACGCGTCAGCGCGATGTTCTGCAACCTGCCGCTGTGCCTGCAGCACATTCGCGCGGGCAAGCTCACGGCGCTGGGTGTCACCTCACCGCGCCGTTCGCCGTTGCTGCCCGACGTGCCGACCATCGCACAAGCAGGTGTGCCGGGCTATGAGGTGGAGGGCTGGTTCGGGCTGTTCGCCCCGGCCGCGGTTCCCAAGCCCATCCTCCAGCGCCTCAATGCCGAAGTCGTTCACATTCTCAAGGACGCCAAGGTCAAGGAACTGCTGCTGGCCCAAGGTGCCGAGCCGGTGGGAAATTCTCCCGAAGAGTTCGCCGCGTTTGTGAAGAAGGAACACGATCGCTGGGCCAAGATCATCCAGGACACCGGCATCACGCTGCAATAAAGCACAAGGAATACTTACCCGATGACCCCCGCCAACCATTTCAGTGCACTGGACGCTGCACGCGCGTTAGAGGCCGGCACGCTCACCAGCGAAGCGCTCGTGCGGGCCTGCCTGGACCGCATCGCGGAACGCAACAACGACGTGCTCGCTTTCACGGCCTTCGATGCGGACACCGCACTGCACCATGCCCGGCTGGCCGACCGCTCTGCTGCGGCCCCGCTTCGCGGCATTCCGTTCGCGGTCAAGGATGTGATCGATACTGCAGACTACCCCACGGCCTACGGTTCGCCGATTTATGCCGGCCACCGCCCGCATATTGACGCCGCCTGTGTGGCCACCGCGCGTGAGCGCGGGGCCGTGGTGCTGGGCAAGGTCGCCACCAGCGAATTCGCCACCCAGAGCCCGAGCCAAACGCGCAATCCACTGAACCTGGGCCACACACCGGGCGGATCATCCAGCGGGTCGGCCGCTGCCGTGGCCGACTTCATGGTGCCGGTCGCTTTCGGCACCCAGACCACGGCCTCCATCGTGCGGCCCGCGTCCTATTGCGGCGTCGTCGGCTACAAGCCGACCTTCGGCTTCATCGGCGTTGCCGGCCTCAAGCCGTTGAGCCCGATGCAGGACACGATAGGCCTGCTGACCCGAACCGTGGCCGATGCGGCCTTCTTCAGCTTCGGCCTCCACGGCGCCCGCATCACGAGCCAAACCGACATCCGGCCGCGCCTGGCCGTTTGCGAGTCGCGTCAATGGTCGCATGCCCGCCCTGAAATGGCGCAGGCCATCGAGCAACTTGCGGCCGATGCACAGCGTCAGGGCGCCAGGGTACAGCGCATCACCCTGCCGGCGGACATCGAAGATCTGGTGGACCTGCAAGCACGGCTGTTCGCGTTCGAAGCGCGTCAGTCCCTGGCCTGCGAACGGGCGAACAACAGCAGCCAATTCAGTGAGCGCTTGCAAAAACGCCTGGACGGCGGCATCGGCATCACGCCCAGGGAATACCTGGACATGCGGCGTCGCGCAGCCCTGGCCCGCGTCAAGGTCCAGGCCCTCTTTGCGGACGTGGACGCGCTGCTCTACCCGCCAGCGGAGGGCGAGGCGGACATCGGGCTTGCCGACTCCGGCTCACCGCGTTTTGGCGCACTCTGGAGCCTGCTGCATCTGCCTTGCATCTCCCTGCCCGTGACAAAAGGACCTGCGGGACTGCCGCTGGGCGTGCAAGCCATAGGCGCCTATGGTGACGACGAACGGCTGCTGGCCGTCGCGGCCTTCCTCAACCGGGTCGCCGCGGTCCGATAGGCCGGAAAGGCCGCTTTCTGACGTTCCGTGCGCTGGCGGATGAAAAATCCAAAAACATCAAAAAAGCCCGTAGCCCGCGCAATACGGCCAAATACAGCTACTTTTTTAATAGCCTATGCGGGTTTCCCTTGGGCTTGCGGCAGGGCGTTTATGGATTTACAAGTGCGGCAGCAGGTCATACGATAAATCTGCAAACCCCAACTACAAGCTCACCGCCAGGAGACCGCATGCAAAGCCCATCGCTGAAGACGCGCCCATCGCACCCAAAATCCACGCCCGTGCTGGCATTGCTGGGCCTGATGCTCGCTGGCCTGGCGCTGCCCGCCGCGCAGGCCCAGAACAGCGTCTGGCCGACCAAGCCGGTGAAGATTGTGGTGACCTTCACACCGGGCGGCGCGCCGGACACCCTGGCCCGCGTACTGGCCGAAAAATGGGGCCAGACGCTGGGCCAGACTTTCACAGTAGACAACCGGCCCGGCGCGGGCGGCAACATCGGTTCGGACTATGTTGCCAAGAGCCCCGCCGACGGCAACACCCTGCTGATTGCCACGGTGGGTACCCATGCCATCAATCCGGCGCTGTACAGCAACATGCCCTACAACCACATCAAGGACTTCACGCCCGTCAGCTTTCTAGCCTCCACGCCCAACCTGCTGGTGGTCAACAACGCGGTGCCAGCCAAAAACGTCCGCGAGCTGATCGCGCTGGCCAAAAAGACGCCGCTCAACTTCGGCTCCTCGGGCAGCGGCACCTCCATCCACCTGTCGGGCGAACTGTTCAACACCCTGGCCGGCGTGAAGATGCAGCACATCCCCTACAAGGGCCGCGCCCAGGCCGTGCCCGACCTGCTGGGCGGCCGCATTGCCATGATCTTTGACAACATGCCCTCCGCACTGCCGCTGGTCAAGTCCGGAGACGTGCGCGCACTCGGCGTGACCAGCGCCACCCGCTCGGCAGCGGCTCCCAACATTCCGACGATTGCCGAGTCCGGCCTGCCGGGTTTTGAGGCGACCTCGTGGTTCGCCCTGATGGCGCCCGCCGGACTGCCCAAGGATGTGCAGGCCCGCATCAACCTTGAGGCCCTTCGCGTGCTGGCCCTGCCCGATGTGCGCGAAAAAATGGCGATCCTCGGGCTGGACCTGGCGCCCGGCACGCCCGAAGCACTGGCCAGCCTGATCCAGGTCGAAACCACCAAGTGGGCCAATGTCGTCAAAGAATCCGGCGCCAAGCCTGATTGACAGCCTGAAGGGGCGAACAAGGCTTAAAAACAGTCAACAACCGGAAAAGTACAGTCGAATCATGCCCTAGCCCGCGTATTTCCTACGTATGTCGCTATTATTTTTATAGCGTCTGACCGCCGGGCAAGTCTCCGGCGACCCTGAGCCTGGCCGCCGAAATAATCTCGATGCGCCGGTAGCGCAGGGCCACAGCGCCCAGCGCGACCAGCGCCTTCAGCTCGCCCGACAGGGTCTGGCGCGTGATGCCCAGCATCATGGCCAGCGCCTCCTGCGACACCGGCACACTGGTGCGGGCATCCGCCGCCAGGGTCGCATCGCCCCTGGCCAGCATCAGCAGCCGGCGCGCCACGCGCACCCGGGTCGAACGCAGCGCGGCGTCTTCAACCATCCCGTAAAGCGAACGTATGCGGCCGGCCAGAAGGCCCGCAATGGCTGATGAAAAGGCCGCGCCCTGCATCTGCGCGGCAAAGGCGGCCTGCGGCACCACCAGCACTTCGGACGCCACCAGCGCGGTGGCATCGTGGGTGCGCGGCTGGCCATCGAGCAGCGAGATCTCGCCAAACCAGTTGCCCGGCTCCAGCAGCACAAAAATAGCTTCCCGGCCATCTTCACGCAGCGACGAAATTTTCAGGCTACCGCCCAGCAGGCCATAAAACCCGCCCAACGCATCGCCCTGGCGAAACAGCATCTCGCCAGGCCGCAGGCGCAGCAGCTCAGCGCGTTGCAGCAAAGCCTGCTGATCGGGTGACGGCAACGCGGCAAACCACGGGTTGATGGCCATGCGGGCCAGCGGACCGGGCCCCGAGGCGACGAGGGTGGGCATTACAGACATACCCTCAATTGTCAAATTTTTGACAGTTGATAGTCAAGGAGAAACGTATCGTTGGCCAAAACAACCCACGGAGACCACCATGAACGCACGCGCAAACTTCACCCGCATGCAGGACAGCACGCAGCCCGACTGGCAAATCATCGGCGGCGAGTTCATGCAGTTCAGCAAATCCCTGCCTGACCGCGTGCTGGCTCACCTCAAGCTGCTGGAAGGCGACTACGGCGGCTTTCCGATCGACCGCTACAGCCACTGTCTGCAGACCGCCACCCGCGCCTTGCGTGATGGTCGCGACGAGGAATACGTGGTCTGCGCGCTGCTGCACGACATCGGCGACACGCTAGGCACCTTCAACCACCCTGACATCGCCGCCGCCATCCTCAAGCCCTTTGTCAGCGACGCCAATCTGTGGATGGTGCAAAACCACGGCATCTTTCAGGGCTACAACTTCTTTCACCACATTGGCCTGGACCGCAACATGCGCGATGCCTTCAAGGGCCACCCGCACTACACGCAGACCGAAGAATTCATCGCGCTTTACGACGACCCGGCCTTCGACGCCGCCGCCGAGACGCTGCCCATCAGCGCTTTTGAGCCCATGGTCAGGCGCGTGCTGGCGCAACCACGCCAGTCTATCTACAAGGCCGCAGTCGAACCTGTAACCGCCGCCTGAACCCAGCACCGCTTCAACCCAAAACCCCACCGGAGATCCCCATGCATATCCCATCCCTGAAAGAAGTCGTCAGCGCCGAAGAATGGCAACTCCGCTGCGACCTCGCAGCCTGCTACCGGCTGGTGGCTTTTTACGGCTGGAGCGACCTGGTGTTCACGCACATCACGGCCAAGCTGCCCGAATCTGTCTCGGGCGCAGGCAACCACCACTTCCTCATTAACCCTTACGGGCTGATGTTTGACGAGATCACGGCGTCAAGCCTGGTCAAGATAGACGGCCAGTGCAACAAGGTCATCGACTCGCCCTTCCCGGTGAATCCGGCCGGCTTTGTGATCCACAGCGCCGTGCATGAGGCGCGCTCCGACGCCGGCTGCGTGATCCACACCCACACACGTGCCGGCGTGGCCGTCAGCGCGCAAAAAGCCGGCGTGTTGCCCATCAGCCAGCAGTCCACCTTCGTGCTGGGCGCGCTGGCGTATCACGAGTACGAAGGCGTGGCTTTCAGGGACGAAGAAAAACCACGCCTGCAGGCCGACCTCGGCAAGGCCAACTTTCTGATGCTGCGCAACCACGGCTTGTTGGTGGTGGGCAAGACGATTGCCGATGCCTTCCTCAGCATGTACACCTTCGAAAACACCTGCCGCATCCAGATTGATGCGCAGGCCGGCGGCGAGCTCACGCAGGTCAACCCGCTGATCGTCAAGGGCGTGGCCGAAGCCATGCGCGTGCAGACCGGCGGCATGGGCGGCGCCTTTGTCTGGCCATCACTGATACGCAAGCTCGACAAACTGGACGAGAGCTACAAGGGATGAACGACAACATCATCGTCACCCGGCTGCTGGTTGTCGCGCTGGCGCTGGTGATGTTTGGTGTGGGCCTGTCGCTAAGCCGGCAAGACTTCACGCGTTTGCTGAAACACCCGAAAGCCGTGGCGATTGCACTGGCGCTGCAGATCATCTTTCTGCCGCTGGCATGTTACGGGCTCATCGTTGGACTCAATGTGCCGCAACTTTTTGCGGTGGGCATGATGCTGCTGGCTGCGTCACCGGGCGGCATCTCAGCCAACCTGTTCAGCCACTTGTTTGGCGGCAATGTGGCGATGAACATCTCACTGACGGCCATCAACACCGTGCTGTCCATCGTCACCCTGCCACTGATCAGCAACTGGGCCATCAATACGTTTGCAAAGACTGGCCAGGTCGTGCCGCTGCAGACTGGCAAGGTGGTCGAGGTCATCGTCATCGTGCTGGTGCCGGTGCTGATCGGCATGTGGGTACGCAGCTGGAAGCCCGGTTTTGCCGCACGCTCGGAAAAGCCGATGAAGATTTTCAGCGCCGTGGTACTGGCCGTCGTGGCGATTGGTGCACTGGTCAAGGAGTGGCAGGCGCTGACAACCAGCTTTGCAAGCGTCGGCCCGGCCGTGGTGGCCTTTAACGTTCTGAGCCTGCTGGCAGGCTATTACCTCTCGCGCGTTGCCGGCCTGGACAAGCCCATATCCACCGCCATCAGCTACGAGATCGGCATACACAATTCGACGCTGGCGATTTTTATTGCACTGGCCGTGTTGAACAACTTTCAGCTGGCCCTGCCCGCTGCGATCTATTCAGTCAGCATGTACGTGACAGCCACGCTGTTTGGACTGCTGGTTTTGCGCCGCCGCTGACCGGCTCAGGCTGGCTGCACCGCTCTATTTGTCAGGAGAATTGCGCCCCCGCTCCTCGCCCATGATGAAGGAGTCCTCCCACTGCACCACAAAGCCCTGGTCGGCGCTGTCGTCCACGATACCCATGCTGGCGCTCAGGCTTTCAATGGTGGCCATGCGGGTTTTGCGGTTGCGGTCAAGCTTGCTTTGCAGGCTGTTTCGGGCCGCAGCAACTGCATGCATGTCAATGTGGGGCTCGCCGTCGATATCTGTTGATATCACGGTTTTGTCGGCTGTGGCGGTCGCAGGCGGCTCGTGATGGGTGACAGCAGCTTCTTCAAAGCCGTGCGGCTGCACAGACGCCATGAACTCGCTATGGTTGTGAGCGTGATTGACCGAGGCCATGGCGCCCAGAAAGGTTGTGCGAAGCGCTTCCAGCGTCGGCAGGTTGTTTGCGCTTAGCACCGCGTAGGCAATGCCACACTCCTGAAACAGCTTTTGCTTCAAGTCGCGGTGGCTGGCCTTGAGCCCGCCAACGCCTGGCACGTCTATGCACCCGACGACTGTGCCGTTGGCTGCGCAAACCGTGAAACTGCAATAGATGCCTTTGAGCAGCTCATGGGAATGCTGGCCCTGTGACGCACTTTCGGGAGACAAGAATCGAACGACCGGGACTTTCAGGAGCAACTGGTGGTCAAAAAAAACCTGTCTGAGCCAGCGCCAGACAGTGCGCTCCACATCATTAAAGAGCGGACGTGCACGAAGCTGCCATTTCGCCGGAATACGTTTTTTCTGCCTTGCGCTTCGGACCAACCAGTAGCGGCAGGAAGCGGCCCCAAAGAAAATACCAAGCACTGCGGTAACTATCAATGTCGATGCAAAAGAACTCAACATGCGCGCCTTATTTTTTGTGCGAGTTTAAGCAAGCCCACAAAAAGTAACAACTGTTTACATGCTGCTTGTTGTCGGATTAGCTTAAAGACAACACGCCACCCGCGCGGCATCCCATGCATGTAATGAGTTCAGCTAGCGGAACCCTACCTGACGTCGGCCCTGCAAAAGGCGCTGCATTGATGAAATCTAGACCAGCGACAGCGCCGGTTGTACCGCCGGCTCGGCGCGCACAGCCGACGTATCGCCCTCGTCGACGGTGAGCTCCTTGCGCAGCATGGTCACGCCGCCAAAGATGGTGGCAAAGGCCACGTCCTTGGCGTCGCGCCCGGTGCCGACGCGCACCAAACGGTCGATAGGTGCCATCTTGGTACCGTCAAACAACACCCAACGGTCGCCCACCCAGGCTTCGAATACGGCATGGAAATCCTGGGGTGGCTCATCAAAATGCACATAGCCGACCACCAGCCGCGCCGGTATGTTGAGCGCCCGACACAGCGTGACGCCCAGATGCGCGAAGTCGCGGCAAACACCGGCGCGCTGCACAAAGACTTCCTGCGCGGTGGTGGTTGAATTGCTGAAACCTGGCAGGTAATAAATCGACTCGTGAATCCAGCTTTCAATCGCATGCACCCGCGACAGGCCGGACGGCAAGTGGCCAAACAGCTGCTGCGCCGCGCGGCTCATTACATCTGACTCGCAGTAGCGGCTGGGCATTAAAAAACGCAGTACATCGTCGGGTACCGCCGTCACCGGCGTTTCGTCCAGGTGCGGCGGCACGGGCACGGTAATGAGCTCGACCTTGGCGTGGTAGTTGACCGACAGCACACCCTTGGATGCGTCGAGCCGAATAAAACGGTTGCCGTTGCGCTCGTCGCTGAAGGTGCGCACCTTCATGCTGGGCGTGATGGTCAGCCGCTCTTCAATGATTTTGTGCCCCTCGTGAAAAGCCGATTCGATATGAAAGAGAAAATGCGCCGGGTGGGTAACTTCATAGTCCAGCATCAATTCAATATTTGCGGTGTGCATGTCAGGTTCTCGAAGTAAAAGGGCGGTGCAGGAAGAAGAATAGTTACAAAAATGGCGCC
>JANYFF010000292.1 GCA_025362825.1 Polaromonas sp.
GGTGTTGGGCACCGAGGTGCGGTAGCGGTATTCGCTGGCGACCTCAACCTGTGTCGGGATGCCGGCAATTTCTTCCAGCCAATACTTGGCCGCACAGCCGCTGTAGTAGCTGGTGCCGCAGGCCAGGATGAGGACCGAATCAATGTCCTTGAAGACGCGGTGTGCCCCATCGCCGAAAAGCTCGGGCACGATGCCCTCGACGCCTTCAAGCGTGTCGGCAATGGCGCGTGGCTGCTCGAAGATTTCTTTCTGCATGTAGTGGCGATACGGGCCAAGCTCGGCTGCGCCGCTGTGCGCCTGCACGGTTTTGACTTCACGCTCGACGGCCTTGCCGCCTTTGCCAAAGATCCAGTATTTGCCCAATTGCAGATCAACCAGGTCACCTTCTTCAAGGTAAACAATCTGGTCGGTCACGCCGGCCAGTGCCATCGCGTCGCTGGCAAGAAAGTTCTCGGAATGGCCTTTGCCAACGCCGAGGATCAACGGCGAGCCGGCGCGGGCGCCGACGACGCGGTGCGGCTCGTCCTTGCAGAACGCGGCAATAGCGTAGGCACCTTTCAGTTGCGAGACTGCGGCCTTGAGCGCTTCAAACAAATCGCCGTCGTACAGGCTGTCCATCAGGTGCACGATGACTTCGGTGTCGGTCTGGCTGTCAAACACATAGCCTTTGGCCTGCAGGCTGGCGCGCAGTTCGTCGTGGTTTTCAATGATGCCGTTGTGCACGAGGGCGACCTTGCCCGGCTTGTGCGCGACCGCGCCCGTGCCGTGGCTGAAGTGCGGGTGTGCGTTGTGCAAAGCCGGCGCACCGTGCGTTGCCCAGCGGGTGTGGGCAATGCCGGTGCCGCCTTCAATCTTCTCAAGGCTGACCTGCGCCTGTAGTTCGGCCACCCGCGACGTGCTGCGCGCCCGCTTGAGGCCAGCGGCATACACGGCCACGCCGCAGGAGTCATAGCCCCGGTATTCGAGCCGCTGAAGGCCCTGGACCAGGATGGGAACAATATTTTGGGTAGAAACCGCTGCAACGATGCCGCACATGGAATGGCCATTTCAGGATAAACGATGCGCTGATGCTACGACTTCACAACTTTCTTATGTGTTCAATATTCATTGATTAATGGAATTAAATTTTAAATAAGTTTTATTCTGGCCGTTTATTCCATTAATAATTAAAAGATGGAACAAATCAACAAAAAACTGGAACTGGATGCAACCGATCTCAAGCTACTGGATGCATTGCAGACGGATGCCTCGCTCAACAACAATGCCCTTGCAACGCTGGTCCACGTATCTCCGCCCACCTGCCTGCGGCGTGTCAAGCGCCTGCGCGATGAAGGCCTGATCGAGCGCCAGATTGCAGTTTTAAATACCGACAGGCTTGCCGCTCTGCAGGGCTACGGACTGACCGCGCTGGTTGAAATCACACTGGACCTTCAGGGCGCCGAATGGTTGGACGCTTTCGAGCTGCGCGTGGTTGCCGACGACGGCGTGCAGCAGTGTTACCGCACCTCGCCCGGCCCGGATTTCATGCTGGTGGTCCATGTCGCCGACATGCCGGCCTACCTGGCGCTGGCTCAGCGGCTGTTTACGGCTGATGCGAATGTGCGAAATGTCAAAGCGTTTTTCAGCATCAAACGCTCTAAATTTGCGCCAAAAGTGTTACTGACACGGTGACGCTAGTGCAAGTTGCTATCAATTAAATAGCTGCACACGTCCGGATTACCGGGGCCAGGGCCATAAAAGGCTCCTAAGACAGCTTTCCGGGCGGTTGGTCAGCCTTTTGGCGCCTTTACAGGCCGTTTCCAGTTCGGCAGGCTGATCTGCTTGCCGCGCGCCACGCTGAGCGAGCCCGGCGGCGTACTTTTGGTGATGGTGGAGCCGCCGCCTACTGTGCCGCCGGCGCCTATAGTGACCGGTGCCACCAGTACGCAGTTACTGCCGATGTGCACATCGTTTTCAATCACCGTGCGGTGCTTGTTGGCGCCGTCGTAGTTGGCAGTGATGCTGCCGGCGCCAAAGTTGACGCGTTCGCCGACCGTGGCATCGCCCAGGTAGGCCAGGTGGTTGGCCTTGGCGCCATTGGCCAGGCTGGCGTTCTTGACTTCAACGAAATTGCCGATGTGCACTTCGGTGCCCAGGTACGCACCAGGACGCAACCGGGCGAACGGACCGATAAGTGAGCCCTCGCCAACCTGCACGCCGAGCTTTTCGCCGTCGATGTGAGTAAACGGGTGGATCACGGCGCCGCTGGCGATGGTGGCGTTGGCAATCACGCAGTTGGCGCCTACCTGCACACCGTCACCGAGGCTGACCTGGCCTGCAAACACGCAGTTGACATCAATCTCGACATCCGCGCCGCACAGCAGTGTGCCGCGTACATCCAGCCGGGCCGGGTCAGCCAGTCGCACGCCCTGCTCCATCAGCGCTACGGCCTGCCGGCGCTGGTAAATGCGTTCGAGGTCGGCTAGCTGCACGGGGCTGTTGACGCCGGCGACCTGGGCTGCATCGGTGATCTGGTGCGCGACGACGGCGACACCGTCTTCGACCGCGAACTTCACGATGTCGGTGAGGTAATACTCGTTTTGCGCGTTTTTGTTGTCCAGCCGCTCCAGCCAGCGGCGCAGGAGTTGCGTAGGGACGGCCATGATGCCGCTGTAAATTTCAGTAATCTTGCGCTGCTCATCCGTCGCATCCTTGTGCTCGACGATGGCACGGACCTGGGCAGACGCCCCTGGCCCCGCGCGCACGATGCGCCCATAGCCGGTGGGGTCCGGCATGGCCAGCGTCAGAAGGGCCAGCCGCTGACCGTCGCATACACCGGCCGGATCGGGGAGTTTCTCCGCGCCCGTGAGCAGTTGCGAAATCTTTGGGACAATCGCGAGCCAGCCCTGCGCCGCGGCCGCGTCGTCGAGGGTCAGGATCGCGAGCGGATGAGCCGGCTTCGCCTTCGCATCC
>JANYFF010000359.1 GCA_025362825.1 Polaromonas sp.
TGCCCGCCAGCACGGTTTCCATCGGCCGGGGAGCGAGGTTGGCGCCGCCATTTTCAGGCTTATCGGCATCCGGCGCGCCATCCATCACAAGGGTGTGTCCGCTGCCGGTTTCAGCCAAAAAAGTCATTCCAGAGCACGATCCGGTCGTCGTTTTGCTGCCCGTCCAACTCACTGTGCATTCCATGGTTATTCCTTGTTCAATGTTATTTTTCCAGGCACTCTTTTTGAGTGAGGTGTCTAATTTTCGCGACACAGTATTGTGCAGTGCAGCATAGCTCCGCTATACTGAAATCATCGCATCAATGTCCCACTCGATATTTTTGCACTGGTTGTCTCCTCCATCTTCTCGAAGGGTGGATTTACAGGCCCAGACCTCACGGTCTGGGCCTTTTTTCTTGCGGCTTATCATTCGGGGCTAAAAGAAAACCATGACACCACACACCAAACCTGCAGCCAAAGCGCCTGCCCGACCCCCCAGCAAAAACCTGAAACCTGCCGATTACCTCAAGAAAATCCTGACGGCCAAGGTTTATGACGTGGCGGTGGAATCGGCGCTGGAACCGGCCAAAACACTCAGCCTGCGCCTGAACAATACCGTCCTGCTCAAACGCGAGGACCAGCAGGCCGTCTTCAGCTTCAAGCTGCGCGGCGCCTACAACAAGATGGCGCACTTGAGCGCTGCGCAGCTCAAAAAGGGCGTAATTTGCGCCTCTGCCGGCAACCATGCCCAGGGCGTCGCCATGAGCGCTAAAAGGCTGGGTACCCGTGCGGTTGTGGTCATGCCAACCACGACACCACAACTCAAGGTCGATGCCGTCAGGGGCTGGGACGCCGAGGTGGTGTTGCACGGCGACAGCTATTCCGACGCCTACACGCATGCAGTGGTGCTTGAGAAAAAGCAGGGCCTCACATTTGTCCATCCCTTCGACGATCCGGATGTGATCGCTGGACAGGGCACGATTGCGATGGAAATGCTGCGCCAGCACCAGGGCCCACTGCATGCCGTATTTGTGGCGATTGGCGGTGGCGGCCTGATATCGGGCATTGCCAACTACATCAAGGCGGTACGGCCCGAGATAAAAGTCATCGGCGTGCAGATGAACGATTCGGATGCCATGACGCAGTCGGTGCGGGCCAAAAAACGCATCACCCTGCATGACGTCGGCCTGTTTTCAGACGGCACAGCCGTCAAGCTGGTCGGCGAGGAAACCTTTCGCATCAGCCGCGAACTGGTCGATGAATTCATGACTGTGGATACCGACGCCGTCTGTGCGGCGATCAAGGACGTTTTTGTGGACACCCGCAGCATCGTCGAGCCAGCAGGCGCGCTGGCGGTTGCGGCCATCAAAAAATACGTCGCAACCCATAAAAAGCAGGGCGAGACCTACGCAGCCATCCTCTGCGGTGCCAACATGAACTTCGACCGCCTGCGCTTTGTGGCAGAACGCGCAGAAGTGGGCGAAGAACGCGAAGCCCTGTTTGCGGTGACCATTCCAGAAGAGCGCGGCAGCTTTCGGCGCTTTTGTGCGCTGATTGGCGACTTGCCCGGCGGCCCGCGGTCTGTGACCGAGTTCAACTACCGCATCAACGACGCGGCAAAAGCCCACGTCTTTGTTGGCCTGACCACTTCTGCAAAAGGTGAAAGCACCCGAATCGCCAAAAGTTTTTCCCGCCAGGGATTCAAGGCAATTGACCTGACCCATGACGAACTGGCCAAGGAGCATATCCGCCACATGGTCGGCGGTCACAGTGCGCTTTCAAAAGACGAACGCCTGCTGCGTTTTGAATTTCCCGAGCGCCCCGGCGCGCTGCTCAAGTTCTTGTCAAGCATGCAGCCGGGCTGGAATATTTCGCTGTTCCACTACCGTAACCAGGGCGCCGACTATGGCCGTATTTTGCTGGGGCTGCAGGTGCCGGTGGTCGATAACAAGGCTTTCAAGACCTTTCTGGACACCATGGGTTACCCCCATGTGGAAGAGACCAGCAACCCCGTGTACCGGCTTTTTCTGCAGAGCTGAACCCCAGCCATGACGGCGCCAGACTCATCAAACTGCCCGCGCTGCGGCGCTGGCCTGCGTTGCGGCATGGTGCGCCGCGACGGGCCGCCCCAAGCAAGCACGGCCCCCTCGGGGGGCAGCGTATTACACGAAGTGAAAAGCGTGGGGGCCATATCTTCAGAAGACAGCCACTGCTGGTGCTTTGACATGCCACGCGTCATACCCGTACCCACCGCAGAACGCGTAACAGGCACCAGTTGCTTGTGCCCAGCCTGCCTGCAAGACCTGATCGATTCCAATGACCTTCCGCCTCCCCGAGATTGAACCCACCCTTGATGCCGGCCTCCAGGTCAGGCTTCAGCACAAGATTGACCACAAGACCAAGCCGCTGGGTGCCCTCGGCCGGCTAGAGGCCATTGCGCTGCAGATCGGTTTGATACAGCGGTCTGAAACCATCAGCCTCAGCAAACCGCAGATGGTGGTGTTTGCGGCAGACCACGGCATTGCGGCAGAAGGCGTGTCGGCTTTTCCGCAGGCCGTGACGGTGCAGATGGTGGCCAACATGCTGGCCGGCGGCGCAGCCATCAATGTGCTGGCCAGGCAACACGGGTTTGCGCTGCACGTCGTCGATGCCGGAGTGGCCGCTGACCTGGACGATCACCCGCAGCTCATCAAACGAAAAATCGCCTTCGGCACACAGAACATCAGTAACGCCCCTGCCATGAGCAGCGATCAACTTGCTGCAGCCTTGCAGGCCGGTGCTGGCATCGTCGCAGCCCTGCCCGGCAACGTTGTGGCATTTGGCGAAATGGGCATTGCCAACACATCGCCCGCGGCGCTGTTGCTGCACCGGCTGGCCGGCGTGCCGCTGGACGAAGCCATAGGCCGCGGCACGGGGCTGGACAGCCGGCAGTTGCTGCACAAACAGCAGGTACTCGCGCTGGCCGCAGCACGGCATGAGCAGGCCATCACGCCCATGCAGGTGCTGGCAGCGCTGGGCGGTTTTGAAATCGCCATGATGGCTGGCGCCATGCTGCAGGCCGCCAGTGAACGGCGGCTGATACTGGTCGATGGTTTTATTGCCGGCAGCGCCGCACTGGCGGCCCGCGCACTCGCCCCGCACGTACCGGACTACATGGTGTTTTGCCACCGTTCTGCTGAACGCGGCCACCGCCTGCTCTTGGCCCACCTGCAGGCACAGCCGCTGCTGGACCTAGACCTGCGACTGGGTGAGGGCACCGGCGCGCTGCTGGCCTGGCCGCTGGTGCAGTCGGCCGCGCTGGTCATGAATGAAATGGCCAGTTTTGAGTCGGCCGGTGTGAGCGTTAAAGAAAAAAATAAGGCATGTCCGTGATCAGCCGGCTTGTCCGCGAATACCTGCTGGCGGTGCAGTTTTTCACCCGCATCCCGGTTACTGGCCGGCTGGCCGACTGGGTGGGTTACAGCCCAGAAATGCTGCGCGCCAGTGCCGGGCACTTTCCTGGCGTGGGCATACTGGTGGGCGCGGTTGCGGCTGCCATTTACGCGCTGCTTGCAGCGGCATTACCCGACACCAGCTTCACACTCCTGGTCGCAGCCGTTTTTTCAACCATCGCCACCGTGCTGCTAACCGGCGGCTTTCATGAAGACGGGCTCGCCGATGTTGCCGACGGGCTGGGCGGCAGCTATGACCGGAGCCGCGCCCTCGAAATCATGAAAGATTCACGCGTCGGGGCCTTTGGCGCCACCGCGCTGGTGCTGGGCCTGCTGGCCAAGGTAAGCCTGCTGGCGCTGCTGGGCGCCACAACGCCCCTGGCCGCCAATGGCGATGAAGAGCCGTTGCTTGCGGCTTTCAGCGCCTGGCATGTTTGCGCCGGATTGCTGGCCGGGCATGTGGTGTCCCGCGCCCTGCCGCTGCTATTGATTGTGCTGTTGCCACACGTCGGCGACCCTGCGGCATCGCGCTCAAAGCCGCTGGCCGACCAGATCTCGCCCATCAGCGTCGGCATCGCATTTTTATGGTGTTTTGTAGCCCTGGCCGCCGTATTACCTGCACTTGATGCTATCGATTTAATAGTAGCATGCAGTTTTTCCGTGGTCGCGCTGCTGTGGATGGGCCTGCTATTCAAGCGGCGCCTGCAGGGCTTCACGGGCGACTGCCTGGGCGCCACACAGCAGGTCTGTGAAATCGCTTTTTACCTGGGGCTGGCGGTCAGTTTATGACGCTCTGGCTTATCCGCCATGCGCAACCGCTGCTGGAGCCCGGCATTTGCTACGGCCAACTGGATATGGCTGCGGACGCTCAAGGGACCCTGGATTGCGCCCACGCACTGGCCAAAGCGCTACCACAAGGTTTCTTTGCAGTCACCTCACCGCTACAAAGATGTGAGCAGTTGGCCCAGGATTTACGAGGGCTGCGGCCAGATTTGACCTTTAAAACAGATGACAACCTGCAGGAAATGGATTTTGGCCAGTGGGAAGGTCGTCCCTGGGATGCCATTCCTCGCGTTGAACTGGAAGCCTGGACGGAAAATTTTGCCAACTATGCGGCAGGCAACACAGGCGAAAGCGTCAGCCAGTTCATGGCCCGCGTTGCGGTTTACTACGACAGTCTTCAGCCGGGCAGCCAAACTTTGTGGATCACCCATGCCGGTGTCATACGGGCGGCCACATTGCTTGCGCGCGGTGTACGGCAGGTCATGCAGGCCAACCAGTGGCCGCAGGACGCCCCGGGCTATGGACAATGGTGCAAACTCGACATCTAGCCCCTCATCAGCGCAACCAACACAGAGCAACTACAAAATAAGCCATGGCAACCAATCTGGACGGGCAACTTGTCGTTGCGATTTCATCACGCGCGCTGTTTGACCTGGAAGAAGAGAATCGCGTTTTCGAACAGTCGGACGACCGCGAGTACATGAAACTGCAACTTGATCGGTTGGAGCTACCGGCCAAACCGGGCGTGGCCTTCTCGCTGGTCAAGAAGCTACTGGCCTTCAACAGCGAAAGCAGCCAGCGGGTGGAGGTGGTCATTTTGTCCCGCAACGATCCGGTGTCCGGCCTGCGGGTGTTCCGTTCTGTTCAATCCCACGAGCTGAGCGTGGCGCGCGGCGTTTTCACCCGCGGGCGCGAACCCTGGCGCTATCTGTCTCCACTGCAAGCCAACCTCTTCCTGTCTGCCAACCCGGACGACGTCAAGGCTGCCTTGCTGATGGGCTTCCCGGCCGCAACCGTGGCCACGCATTCGGTACGCGCCAGGGACAACTACCCCAATGAAGTGCGCATCGCGTTCGATGGTGATGCGGTGCTGTTTTCAGACGAAGCCGAGCAGGTCTTCCAGCGTGACGGGCTGCCAGCTTTTCAGCAGCATGAGCGCGACAAGGCCGTCCAGCCTCTGCCCGACGGACCGTTCAAGCCCCTGCTGATCGCGCTGCAGCGTCTGCAGCAGGCCGGCACGCCAACGATGCGGCTGCGCACAGCCCTGGTGACGGCCCGCAGCGCGCCGGCCCATGAACGCGCCATCCGCACATTGATGAACTGGAACATCGAGGTGGATGAGGCCATGTTTCTGGGCGGTCTGGCCAAGGGCGAGTTTTTGCGCGAATTTGAACCCGACTTTTTCTTCGATGACCAGACCGGCCATGTAGACGCCGCCGCCCGCCATGTGCCCGCCGGGCATGTTGCCAGCGGCGTGTCCAATCATTGACCTCACCTTGACGACGTTGCATTGGCGATTTGCCTTGCCGATGGGCAGTCGCCGCAGGTTTACCGTTCTTTACTTCAACGCCAATTTGGCTCCACGCCCCGGCGCTGCAATAATGCAGTCATGCCGCCGGGATGGTCACATTGCCATCCAAACCTTAACCATGTCACGACTCCTGACCAAAGCAACTCACACCATGCGCTACAAAAAAATCAGCAAACCTTTTTTCTGTATTCTGGCGAGCCTGTCACTGGCTGCATGTGGCGGTGCCGGCGGCGACGCCAGTATCAGCGGGGTACTTTCCGGCCTCGGGGCCGGCCTGAGCGTCGTCCTCAAAAGAAACACGACAGAGACCATCACCGCGACCAGCAATGGGCCTTTCGCGTTTACCGGCACCACCTTTTCGGGTAGTGGTTACGGCGTCACCGTCGTGACGCAGCCTTTGGGGCAACGCTGTACCGTCGCGAACGGTGCAGGCACAGTTGACAACGCCGGCACACCCGTCACCAACGTCGCAGTGAACTGCGCCTTCAATTCGTCGGTAGGCGCCACGGTCACGGGCTTGGCGACAGGCGTCACCCTTGTATTGGGCAACGGCGCGGCGTTCCTCAAAGTTACAGCCAACGGATCGTCTTCGTTTGACGGCTACCTGACACCCGGCTCAACCTACAACGTTTTCGTAAGCACCCAACCTTCGGGTCAGACGTGCACCGTCGTCAACCCGAGCGGGCTGGTCCTGAACCCGACCGATCCACTGCCGCTGGTCCAAGTCACCTGCGCATAAGCCAGGGATTGCGGTGGCTTGATGGCTCCTTGCCCGGAGCCTCACAGCCCATCCGCAAGTGATGGGCGCGCGCATTGATACAGAAATGCAATAAGCTCAAGAAAAAGGTGATGCCCCATGTTTCTGGCTGACAAGTTGTCTGCATCCAAGGTTTTCAGTGTCCGCGTCTGGGACTTATCGGCACCCTACTTCAGGTCAGAAGACAAATGGAAGGCCAGAGGCCTACTGGCAGCCATCGTTGCGCTGAACCTTGCCGCGGTCTACATGCTGGTGCTGCTCAACGAGTGGAACCGGGTGTTTTACGACGCACTGCAAAACAAGGACGCAGCCGTCTTCTGGACGCAACTGGCACGCTTTACCTACCTCGCATTCGCCTTCATCATCATTGCGGTCTACCGCTTCTACCTGACGCAACTGCTGCAAGTTCGCTGGCGCGCCTGGATGACGGCGCACTACCTGCAGCGCTGGCTGGCTGACCATGCCTTTTACAGCCTTGAGCTGGCGCGTTTTACGGCTAATGGCAAAACAAGCTCGGACAATCCCGACCAGCGTATCCAGGAAGACATCAACCTTTTCACGACCTACAGCATTTCGCTGAGCATGGGTCTGCTCAATGCCGTGGTGACGCTGGTGAGTTTTGTCGGCATCTTGTGGACGCTGTCTGGCGCGTTTGCCTTTACCCTGGGCGGCAGCAGCTACAACATCCCAGGTTTTATGGTCTGGATGGCCGTGCTGTATTGCGCTGCAGGCAGTGTGCTCACCCATTACATCGGACGGCCGCAGATCAGGCTTAATTTCCAGCAGCAACAGGTGGAAGCGGATTTCCGCCACCACATGGTGCGGGTTCGCGAATACAGCGAGTCGATCGCGCTGGACAAGGGCGAAACGGTAGAGCGCGCCCAGCTCGATATCCGCTTTTCGGCAGTCCTGACCAACTACCTGACGCTGATCAAAAAGCAAAAAAATCTGGTCTGGTTCACCAACTTCTTCGGCCAGGCCGCGGTGGTTTTTCCGTTCATTGTTGCTGCACCCCGTTTTTTCAGCGGCGCCATCCAGCTGGGCCAGCTGATGCAGATATCGTCCGCCTTCGGGCGCGTGCAGGACTCCCTTGGCTGGCTGGTGGACAACTACAGCAGCTTGGCCGCCTGGCGCGCCACAACCGATCGCCTGACCAGCTTTGAAGACAATATAAGTGCTGCAGCCTCGCAAACACGGGCGCAGTCCGCTACTAATTCAATAGCAGATGGCGTAGCAACGCAACCTGCGGTCGACGTCCTGTCGACCACCGGGCTGACCTTGAGCCTGCCCGCGGGCCAGGTGCTTTTGAGTGGTGTGTCACTGACTGCCAACCCAGGCGACAGCGTGCTGCTCAAGGGTCCGTCGGGAAGCGGGAAATCCACATTGTTTCGGTCCTTTGCCGGTATCTGGCCGTATTCGCAAGGCCAGACACACCTGCCACGTGATGCCATGTTCATACCGCAGCGGCCATATTTCCCTGACGGCACGCTCCGCGATGCGCTGGCCTATCCGCAGCCGGCAGCGCACTACACCGACGAAGCGCTCAGGCAGGCGCTGCAGCAAGCCCTGCTGCCAGAACTCGCGGATCGTCTGGACGACAAAGACGCCTGGGGGCAGAAGCTTTCA
>JANYFF010000393.1 GCA_025362825.1 Polaromonas sp.
CCTTAAACAAGCGGTTGTGTGTGCCCATCAGCGGATGCTCCCCGCCCGGTCCGGGCGTGATGCCGAGCGTGGCTTCGCACCATTGCACGCCCTGCTCAAGGCTGGCGGCTGCAACCACCAGGTGGTCGACGCTTGACACCAATGCAGTTGGCAATGTGGCGACCGGCTGGCTCACGGTGTCAAAGCCTCACGCTGCCGTCGATGCAGGTCACGCTGTCGCCGCCGACCCAGATCTGGCCCTGCGCGTCGCGCTCAAGGTACACCAGCCCGGCACGCCCCATGCACACGCCTTGCGATGCAAGGTAACTTTGGGGTAACGCGCCGTCGGCGATGAGCCACTGCGCCAGACTTGCATTCAGGCTGCCGGTGACCGGGTCTTCAGGGATGCCGCTGGCCGCTGCAAAGCCACGGACTTCAAGCTGGGGCGTAGCTACCGCCTCGGTTGTCGGGGTTTGGTCGAAGGCTCGGGCCTCGCGGTTGGCGCGGCCAATCAGCGGCGGTGCATCGTCAACCGGGTAGATGCCGGCCACGCCGACTTTGAGGACCAGATTTTTTAGTGCCAGGTGGTTGGGTGCCAACTGCAGCACCGTCTCGGGGCTGTCCAGCAGCAGGCCCAGCCAGACCGGGCCATTGTCCAGCAGACGAGCGGCCAGGATTTGTGTGGCCTGCACATCCAGCGCTGCAGCAACTTGCGCCAGTAGCGCCGGGTCAGGCGTGGAGCTTTTCAAGGGCGGCGCAGCAAAGGCCAGCCGGTTGCTGCCTGCCTCGCGGCGAATCTTCACGAGGCCGGCCTTGCATTCTTGCACGATGACGCTGGCGTCTTTGGGCTGGCCGCCGGCCTGCAGCCAGGCGTGGCAGCTGCCCAGCGTGGGGTGGCCGGCAAAAGGCAGCTCGCCGGCTGGCGTGAAGATGCGCACGCGGTAGTCGGCAGCCGCGTCTTCAGGCGGCTGGATGAAGGTGGTTTCAGACAGGTTGGTCCAGGCCGCAAACCGCTGCATGGCCGCATCATCCAGGCCGCTGCCGTCCAACACGACGGCCAGCGGGTTGCCGAAGTAAGGCGTGGCGGTGAACACGTCAAGCTGTTTGAATGGGCGTGGGGCCATGGCGGTTCAGGACAGTGGCAAGTCCAGCACGCCCTTGCTGGTCTGGCGTGCGCTGATGTCGGCAAACCAGCGCTCGACGTTTGGCCGGGCGGTGCGCGGCTGCGGCAGGCCAAACCAGCGGTGTGCCTCGCAGGCCAGCGGGATGTCGGCCATCGAAAAGCGCTCGCCGACCATATAGTCATGCGCTGCCAGATGCGCGTCCAGCGTGGCCATCAATGACTCGACGGCCAGGTTTGATTCAGCAACTACGGCGGTGTTGCGCTGCTCGGGTGGCGTGCGCACCAGTTGCCAGAAGCCCGGCCGGCTGGCGGGGTTGACGGTGGTCTGCTGCCAGTCCATCCAGCGTTCGGCGTCAAAGCGCTGCTGCAGGTCTTCCGGGTAGAGCGTGCCGCTCGAATGTTTGGCGCACAGGTAGCGCACGATCACATTGCTTTCCCACAGCACGTAGCCTTCGTCCTCGATCACCGGTACCAGCGAGTTTGGGTTGAGCTGCATGTAGTCGGGCGTCTTGACGAGGCCAAACAGCCCGCCGGCCTCGGTGCGCTGGAACTCCAGGCCCAGCTCCTGCGCGGTCCAGACGACCTTCTTGACATTGATGGAGCTCATGCGGCCCCAGATGTGCAGGCCGCTCATGCTGTTTGCCCCTGCAGGTTGGCCCGAAAGAGCTTCGCCAGCGCGGCGATGCCCGTGTTGATCTGCTCGACCGATGCGGTCACAAACGACAGGCGCAGCGTGCCGTGGTCGGGTATGCCGCTGTAAAAAGGCGCGCCCGGCACGTAGGCCACATCCAGGTCCACCGCCATTGGCAGCAGGTCGCCGGCGTTCATGCCCTCGGGCAGCTTGAGCCACAAAAACATGCCGCCGTCAGGCTTGTTCCACTGCACGCCGGTGCCGGCCATGTGGGTGTCGAGCGCGGCCAGCATGACGTCGCGCTGCGACTTGTACAGCGCACGTATGGTCGGCACATGCTGGTCCAGAAAACCGTCTTTCAGCACCTCAAAAACCATGCGCTGGTTAAAGCTCGGGCTATGCAGGTCAGCGGCCTGTTTGGCCTGCAGCAGCTTGGGGTAGAGCGCCTTGGGCGCCACCAGAAAGCCGAGGCGCAGACCGGGCGCCAGCGTCTTGCTGAAGCTGCCCATGTAGATGCAGCCATCCGGGTTGCGTGCCGTCAGCGGCAGCGGCGGCGGGGCGTCAAACCAGAGGTCGCCGTAGGGGTTGTCTTCAACGATGGGCAGGTCGAGCTCGGCCGCGGCCTTGCTGAGTGCTGCACGCTTGGCTTCATTCATCGAGTTGCCGGTCGGGTTCTGGAAATTCGGCAACACATACAGAAAGCGCGGCGCCTCGCCATTGGCGGCCTGCGCATACAGGTCGGGTATGTCTATGCCCTGCTCGTCGCTGGCGACGCTCACAAACTCGGGCTCCATCGGCGTAAAGGCCTGCAGCGCACCCAGGTAGGTTGGGGTTTCAACCAGCACGCGCGAGCCCTTGTCGATCAGTATCTTGGCAATCAGGTCCAGCGCCTGCTGGCTGCCGGTGGTGATCAGTACCTGGTCAGGGTCTACCGCCCACGGCAATGAGGCAGCGACCCATGCGCGCAGTGGGCCGTAGCCCTCGCTGGCGGCGTATTGCAGTGCGCCTTCGCCGTCTGTTCGCAGTACTGTTTCGCAGGCCTG
>JANYFF010000403.1 GCA_025362825.1 Polaromonas sp.
GGCGAGTTCGTGCAGAGCGGTTTATTTTTTGTGTTCGGGTGGTATTTGTATCGGCATCAGGAAAGCCTGCTCGACCTGTATTCCCGATATTGCTGGGCTTGCGCTGCGGCAGGCCTGGTTTTCCTGGCCGTGTTTTTGGGCCTGATAGGAACGGTTCAGGCAAACCTGGGGAAAATTCCACACAGTCAATTCTGGCTTGCATTCGTTTATAACTGCGCGAGCTGGCTGTGGAGTTTTGCGCTCATCGGGATGTTCGTCAAATACCTGCCGTCCCAGAACAGATTCTTGCGCTACGTGTCCGAAAGTTCCTATTGGGTCTATCTGGTGCACATGCTTGGCACGCTTGGTTTTGGCGTGATGCTTTACAACGCGCCGTTTAACGCGCTGACAAAAATGGGGGTCAACATCTTTGCGACGACGGTGACTTGCCTCGCCACTTACCATCTGCTGGTGCGGTTTTCACCGGTTGGCGTGCTGCTCACCGGGCAGCAGCACGCGGCTGGATCAAGGCAAAAATTCAACAAAGGCGCTCAGTTTCCCGGCGATACGGTCTAATACCCGACCTTCTTCTCATTTTCAAGAAGATCAGCCCAACGGAACCGATGCAAGACAACCCGACCCAAGTCCCTCTCTGGCGCCAGTTGCAGGGGGCAGCCTCCCTGTTGATGGCGGTTCGAGACGGTCAGTCCATGACCGCCGCCCTTGAAGACGTGGACGCCGCCTTACGGCCCGGCGTTCAGTCACTCGGTTTTCATGCGCTGCGCTGGCTGGGCCGCGCAGAAGCACTGCGCCAGCAACTTGCCAAACGCCCGCCGCCGCCTGAAGCCGACGCGCTGCTGTGCGTGGCGCTGGCGCTGGCCTGGAATGACGCCGACGCGCCCTACACGCCCTATGTGCTGGTCGATCAGGCGGTTGAGGCCGCCAAACGCAGCGAAGCGACCACGCACCAGGCCAGTTTTATCAACGGTTGCCTGCGCCGCTTCCTGCGTGAGCGCGATGAGCTTGTCGCCGTGACGCAGCGAAGCCCGCAGGCTGTGTGGAACCATCCCCAGTGGTGGATAGACCGTGTCCGCAAGGACCATCCTGACAGCTGGCAGGAAATCCTCAACGCCAACAATACCCGTGCGCCACTGGTTTTACGAATTAATGAACGAAAAACCTCACAGGCCGCCTATATACGGGCACTGTCTGCTATTAATATAGAAGCATCTCCGGTCGGGAAGCAGGGCGTCATCCTGGCGTCGGCGAGGGCTGTGCCATCGCTGCCGGGTTTTATCGAGGGGCACTTTTCGGTCCAGGATGCTGCCGCCCAGCTGGCAGCTCCATTGCTGCTGGAGGGCCTGAATACGCAAAGTGCGGCGGGTGGCCGACCAAGGATTCTTGACGCCTGCGCGGCGCCCGGTGGCAAGACAGCGCATCTCCTGGAGATGGTCGATGGCGACGTCACGGCGCTGGACATCGACGCACGCCGCTGTGAGCGCATCGAACAGAACCTCAGTCGCCTGGGCTTGCAGGCGCACATCGTGGTGGGCGATGCTGCTCGGCCCGATACCTGGTGGGATGGCAAGCTTTACGATGCCATCCTGCTGGACGCGCCCTGTACCGCGTCCGGTATTGTCAGGCGCCATCCCGACGTTCGCTGGCTGCGCCGACCGACCGATATAGCGCAGCTTGCCGCCATCCAGGCCCAATTGCTGAAAACACTGTGGCCTTTGCTCAAACCGGGTGGCCGTCTCGTCTATTGCACCTGCTCGGTTTTCCGGGCTGAGGGTGACACCCAGATACAAACGTTTGTTGCGCACCACACCGATGCCCGTTTAATGCCTTCACCAGGCCATTTACTGCCCCAAAGTAGAGCAGTGGCACCGGTCTTCCCGGACAATTTACTGCGTGAGCACGACGGGTTTTATTACGCACTTCTTGAAAAGCACAACGCTTGACGCTTTGGTGCGCCGGTTTCTTGTCATTTGCCTGTGTGTGCTGGCGCAGATCAGCGCACCCGCCACTGCCGCAGAGCTGACGCAACTTAAAGTGGAGCGTGCCGATGACAGCGTTTATCTCTCGGCAGTCGTTCAGTTCGACTTGACGTCTGTGGTTGAAGATGCCCTGATGAAGGGTATTCCCATGTTTTTCGTGGTCGAAGCCGACATTTACCTCAATCGCTGGTACTGGACAGACAAACGCGTGGGTAGCGCGACGCGCACCATCCGTTTGGCATTCCAGCCACTCACCCGACGCTGGCGCGTCAATATCGTCACCGGCCTGATCAACAACTCGGCGGGTTTGCGCGCCACGCTCAATCAGAATTACGACACTTTGCCCGAAGCGCTGTCTGCCGTACAACGGCTGGCGCGCTGGAAGATCGCCGACAGCGCCGACGTTGAGCCGGAGGTCGCGCACCAGCTTGAATTCAGCTTTGCGCTGGATTTGTCCCAGTTGCCGCGGCCTTTCCAGATCGGCGTTGCAGGGCAACGGGACTGGAACATTTCTGTCCGGCAAAGCGAGCGCCTGCTCTTCCCGTTGGCGCGCCCTGCGCCGGCGATGGTGGACAAGCCCAGACCCGCCGCGCCGGTGACAAAAGAGGCAGACAAGTGAGCCTGACCAGCAATGTGTCGAGCATTAAAAGCAGCCCGACGTTTCGCTGGACGGTAGGTGTCGGCGCAGGCGCTGTCGTTGCGCTGTGTCTGGTACTGATGTTTTTACTGACTCAGGCTACCGGCAACCGCGAGCTTTACGAACGCAACTACGCCCGGCTGCTGGTGCTCAATATCGTCGTTGCGGCGCTTTTGGCGCTGGTAATCGGCTGGATCGTCCTACGCCTGCTGCTGCGCCTGCGGCAAGGGCGTTTTGGAAGTCGCCTGCTGGTCAAACTGGCGGCTATTTTTGCGTTGGTCGGACTGATGCCGGGCCTGATGATCTATGTCGTGTCCTACCAGTTCGTGTCGCGCTCCATCGAAAGCTGGTTTGACGTGAAGGTCGAAGGCGCGCTCGACGCAGGTCTTAACCTTGGCCGCGCCACCCTGGATGCGATGGCACTTGACCTTGCCAACAAGACGCGCCAGGCTGCCACACAAATTTCTGAAGCACCGGACGC
Source organism: Polaromonas sp. (assembly GCA_025362825.1). GTDB lineage: Bacteria > Pseudomonadota > Gammaproteobacteria > Burkholderiales > Burkholderiaceae_C > Polaromonas. The sequence continues at coordinate 3,095 of JANYFF010000403.1, forward strand.
CACAGCCGGTCTGGCACTTGAGCGTCTGCGCGAGCAGATGTCGGCCAGCGACGTCGTGCTGTGGAGTGCTTCAGGCCAGGTGATTGCAAGCGTGGGGGATTCGCGCTTCACCATCAATCCCGAGCGGCCGGCGGTGCAGCAGTTCCGGACGGCGCGTACGCAACGCGTGGTGACTCAAATCGAAGGCCTCGATGAAATGGGGTCGACGGGTACCGGCGAGCTGGCAGGCGCAACGCCGTCTGCGACACCGGCGATCGCCCGCATCAAGGCCATCGCCGTCGTGAA
>JANYFF010000404.1 GCA_025362825.1 Polaromonas sp.
GTTCCTTGAGGGCCGCCATGTGCTCGGGTACATCGCGGCGTGCCAGCAGCCCGCCGTGCACCTTGGGGTGCAGCGTCTTGACGCGGCCGTCCAGCATTTCCGGAAAGCCCGTGTGGTCGGCAACTTCAGTAACCGGCAGCCCGGCATCGGCCAGCAATTTGGCGGTACCGCCGGTGGAAAGCAAACGGATGCCGAGCACATGCAGGGCTTGGGCAAATTCGAGGATGCCGGTTTTGTCAGAGACGGAAATCAGTGCGTTCATGCTTGTCTTTTTTAGGTTCAAGGTCGGGTTCGTTGATTGCGTATTGCGGATCACGCCCGCAATGACAACGCCCTGGTTTATTTGATGAGCTTGTGCTCAACCAGCTTTTTGCGCAGGGTGTTGCGGTTCAGGCCCAGCCATTCGGCGGCGCGCGACTGGTTTTCTTCGGCGTGCTGCATGACCACTTCCAGAAGCGGCTTTTCAACCGCCCGCACCATCATGTCGTACATGCCGTCAGGTTCGGTCCCGTGCAGGTCCTTGAAATAGCCTTCAAGGCTGTTTCGTATGCATTCTTCAATCTGCTTTTTGCTCATGTAGCGGCCTCCTCTTTATTGTTGTGCGCATGCAGTCTGTAGACCGGCCTGCAAGACTCTGGCGTTGGCGCCAGTGTCGGAATCCGGTCCATCCGGTTGCCAAGTTCTGTAAAAAAATCTCCCACAGCCTGTAACTGCGTCTCGCAGTCCTGCAGCGCATTCATCTGCATACGAAACGCTTCACCACCGGGCAGGGTTTTGACATACCAGCCGATGTGTTTGCGCGCGCTGCGAACGCCGGTGAATTCACCATACAGCGAGTAATGGTCCAGCAAATGATCCAGCAACAAGCGCCTGACTTCAGCGACCAGCGGCGGCGCAAGGTGTGTGCCGGTGGCCATGAAATGCGTCACTTCCCTGAATATCCACGGACGCCCCTGGGCTACTCGGCCCAGCATCACGGCATCGGCACCGGTATAAGCCAGTACATCGCGTGCTTTCTCAGGGCTGTTGATGTCGCCGTTGGCCACCACCGGGATACGCAGCGCCGCCTTGACCTCGGCGATCGTGTCGTATTCGGCAAAGCCCTTGTAGCCTTGCTCGCGCGTACGGCCATGCACCGTGACCATCTGCACGCCGGCGCTTTCTGCAGCGCGTGCAATGGCCAGTGCGTTCTTGTGCGTCTGTGCCCAGCCGGTGCGCATCTTGAGGGTGACCGGCACATTGCGGACTGCGCTGGCGGCAACCACCGCTTCAATAATCTGCAGCGCCAGGGTTTCGTCCTGCATCAGTGCCGAGCCGGCCCACTTGTTGCAAACCTTCTTGGCCGGGCAACCCATGTTGATGTCAATGATTTGCGCACCGCGGTCAATGTTGTAGGCAGCGGCGTCGGCCATCATCTGCGCATCGGTACCGGCAATCTGCACGGCAATCGGTTCAGCCTCCCCTGCATGGTTGGCGCGGCGTGAGGTCTTCAGGGTGTCCCACAAGTCCCGGCGCGACGTCACCATCTCGCTGACTGCATAACCCGCACCCAGCATTTTGCAAAGCATGCGAAATGGCCTGTCCGTCACGCCCGCCATGGGCGCGACAAACACGTTGTTTGCCAATGCATAGGGGCCGATGTTCATGAAGCGGGGATTTGAGGGATGCTGAAAAATAAGGCACGATTGTAGCTGCCCAAAATTTCAGCAATCGAAATGACTGCAGCCTTTTGACTCACCAATATGTAAGCTTGTTGCTTACGACGGCAGCTACTGGCAGATACCTATACTGCAGCCTTATGGATCAATGGATACAACCCCTGCTGGACCTGCTGGCACTCCCCGCCTATGGCCTGAGCAGCGTATTTGTGGTGTCCTTTATTTCAGCCACCCTGCTCCCCCTGGGTTCCGAACCGCTGGTGTTCGGTCTCATCAAGCTCAATCCGGCAATGTTCTGGCCGACCATCCTGGTTGCTACAGCCGGCAATACTCTGGGCGGTGCGCTGGACTGGTGGATGGGTTTTGGCGCGCACAAGGTGGTTGACAAATACCAGCACTCATCGCACCACGGCCGCGCTGTGAGATGGCTCGAACATCTCGGACCCAAAGCCTGTCTGCTGTCCTGGCTGCCACTGGTCGGCGATCCGCTGTGCGCAATGGCCGGCTGGCTCAAGTTCCCCTTCTGGCCTTGCCTCGGCTATATGTTGGTCGGCAAGTTTTCACGCTATCTTTTTATGACGATGGCTCTCGGTCAGATTTGGTAGTGGGTCAGCATCAACAAGCGCAACGTCAATTCAAGGCAAGTTGCTGGCGATGGCGCGCCAACGGCTTGCCAAAGCACACTGTGGTTAAAACCGCTCGTGCGGCAGCAGATAGCGCCACTGCCCCGGCAGCAGGCTGCTCATGGGCACACGGCCGATTCGCAGGCGCTTCATGGCCTCTACCCTGAGCCCGACGCTTTCACAAAAATAGGCAATCTGACCGGGGCGCTCGCCCTTGAGTGCAAAACGCAAGCGGGTTTCGCTCTGCCAGCTCACCTTGGCAGGTGGCAGCAAGGCGCCATTGAAGGTAAAGCCGTGGTCAACGCGGTTCAGGCGCTCAAGTCCGCCAGCCTTGATCTCGCCGCTGATTTCAACCACCACCTCATGCTCCAGCGTAGCGGCTTCTTCACGCAGTTTGCGCGCAATGCGCCAGTCATCGGTAAACACCACCAGGCCGCTGGCTGGTAGCGCCAACGGCGTTACCAGTTCAGCGACCGCAAAATGCTTTTTGAGCTGGCGTATGCCCGAGCGGTCATCGGCCGAGCGCGTGGCCAGCGAGAGGTCGGCTTCGTGCCCGGCAGGCTTGTGCAGCAGGATCGTTACCGCAGCCAGCCCGAGCAGCGTGGCGTCTTTTGAAAGCGCGATGTTCTGGTTGAGCACACGGAACTGCGGCTCTTCAACCACCACGTCGTCCACTGTCACCCAGCCGCCGGCAATGTACTGCTCCGCCTCGCTGCGGGAGCACCCCAGCATTTCGGCCAGGCGCTTGGCAAGACGAACTGGTTCGGTCATGGTATTTGCGCATCTCGTTCAAGCGGCCGCCGCCCTACCGGCTCCGCTGTGCGGCAAGCGGCGTCCCCTGCAAGGGGAGGATGGACTACACGCAGTGAGCCCAGGCAGGGGTGTTCCATTTCAACTACTGAAAAGGAAGTTCATCACGTCGCCGTCCTTGACGACGTATTCCTTGCCTTCACTGCGCATCTTGCCCGCATCTTTAGCACCCTGCTCACCCTTGTAGGTGATGTAGTCGTCAAACGCAATGGTCTGGGCCCGGATGTAACCCTTCTCAAAATCGGTGTGAATCACGCCTGCAGCCTGGGGGCCGGTATCTCCAATATGGATAGTCCAAGCGCGCACTTCCTTGACGCCTGCAGTGAAATAAGTTTGCAGGCCAAGCAACTTGTAAGCGGCAACGATAAGGCGGTTCAGGCCCGGCTCGTCCTGACCAATCTCGGCCAGAAACATCTTCTTGTCTTCTTCTTCCATGTCGGCCATCTCGGCCTCCATCTTGGCGCAGATCGCCACCACGGGCGCGTTCTGCGCAGCGGCGTAAGCCGTCAGACGGTCCAGAAAAGGGTTGTTTTCAAAACCGTCTTCGGCCACGTTGGCTACAAACATGGCAGGCTTGGCCGTGATGAGGAAGAACTGCTGCAGCAACGGCAACTCTTCTTTGCTGAAGTCGATAGTGCGAACCGCCTTGGCTTCGTTCAGTGCAATCTGGCATTTCTCCAGAATTGCCACCAGCTTGACAGACTCCTTGTCGCCCGAGCGTGCGGTTTTGGTCACGCGGTGCAAGGCTTTTTCAACGGCAGCGAGGTCAGCCAGGCACAGCTCGGTCTGGATCACCTCGATGTCAGATATCGGGTCTATCTTGCCGGCGACGTGAATCACGTTGTCGTCTTCGAAGCAGCGCACTACGTTGACGGTGGCGTCGGTTTCGCGGATGTGGGCCAGGAACTTGTTGCCAAGCCCTTCGCCAGTGCTGGCGCCGGCTACCAGCCCGGCAATGTCGACAAACTCGACGATGGCGCGCTGAACCTTTTGCGGGTTAACGATAGCGGAAAGTTGGTCCAGACGAGCGTCGGGCACCTCCACAATACCTACGTTGGGCTCAATCGTACAAAAAGGGTAGTTTTCGGCCGCGATCCCCGCTTTGGTCAACGCGTTGAACAGGGTGGATTTTCCGACGTTAGGCAAACCGACAATGCCGCACTTCAAACTCATGACAAACCTTCAAAAACTGGTGGGGAAGTGTATTCGATACGCGGCTAGGCCATTATTTGGGGGCTTGCTGCGGTCGTGGCCGCAACTGGCGCTCTGCGTGCTGACGGGATTTCTGCAGTTTTACGGCACCGCATACGCCCAGCAAGTGACCCTCTTAAGCGATCAGTCCCCGGAGCTTGACGTCGAAACCGCCAGCACGACATGGATAGACAAAACCGGCGAGGCTGACATCGTGCAAGTCTCTGGCGGCGGTCCGGATATGTTGTTTCAGCCAGCACGGGCTGAAGCTGTTTATACGCTGGGCCCCCGTGGTGCGCTCTGGCAGCACTACCGCTTTTCCAGATCAGCCGACTCGCGCCGGAACTGGGTGCTGGAGTTCCCACAGCCCCTGCTCGACAGGGTGACCGTTTACCAGACTGCTGGCGCAGGAGGCTGGAGCAGTCAGAGTGCCGGAGATCGCATACGTTTACTCAACTGGCCAGAGCCAGGCCGGTACGGACAGTTCTTACTGGAACTGCAGGAAAAAGGCGTGCATGACGTGTACGTGCGTATTCAAAATGAAACCCCTTTAAGCGTTCCTGCCACGGTCAGCAACCGCAGCAGCCAGACCCAGCGCCTGCAGATGGAATACCTGACGGTTGGCGTGGTATTTGGCTCTTTGCTGTTTTTGATTGTTGCCTGCGCTACCCAATGCTGGATGTACCGTGACGCGACCTATGGCTGGTATGCGCTGTACGCCACCACACTTACGATGGTTGTGGCGGCATGGACGGGCGTAGCGGGACACCTGCTATGGGGAAACTTCAGCGCCTGGAACGATCTGGCGCCGGGGTTTCTGGGCGTTCTGGCTGGCAGTGCCGGGTTGCTGGTAGCGCATCATTTGTGTGGCGTGGGTCCCCATCGCAAGTGGTTTGAACTCCTGGCGCACTGGATCGGTCTGGCCGGGCTGCCGGTGGCGGTGATTTACGCCATGCTCGAACGCAGTTTTGGCGTGCCAATGATCAGCTTTTACCTCATGGTGGTGGTGATTGCAGGCCAGGTAACCGCTTTCATGGCCTGGCGCAGGCGGGACGCGGTGGGCCTCTGGGTCATGACTGCATTCGCACCTATGTCGTTCGCCGTGTTGATGGTTGTGACCAATGTTCTGGGCTATCTGTCGTCAACCTGGCTGTCAAGGTACGGTCTGATGCTCGGCCTGACGTTTGAAGTGCCGCTGCTGCTGGTGGCCCTGAACATCCGCTCCCGCGAGCGCCACAATGTCGAAGCCAGGGCGCACGCTCTCTACAGCCAGGATGCGCTGACAGGCCTGCTGGCCGCGCATATCTTCCAGGACCGCTGCAAGCAGATCGTGAGCCGCACACGGCGCCACGAGGAACACGCGGCGGTGGTCTATATCGAGCTGGTCAACCACGCCTATATCAAGAGAACCTGGGGCGCAGCGGTCGCCGAGCAAAGTCTGCTGCGCAGCGTGATCAAGCTGCGCAGGATACTGCGCGACGTGGACACCGTGGGCCGCGTTGACGAGGCCAAATTCGGCCTGATCCTCGAAGGAGAGTCCTCACGTACACCCGTGACCGAACTCGGTGCGCGCCTGATCGCTGCCGGCCTGATGCCACTGAAAGGTCTCAAGCCTGAAGTGATCCTGCAGTTCCATGTGGCGGGTGTTCTGCTGGGCGAGCGGCAGGGCACGGGCGAAGAAATTACGCTGGCGTTGACCAGCCTGCTCAGCGACATGGGGCCGCGCACCCGCAGGCCCATCCGTTTTCTTGAGCCCGACCTGACCCGACCCATGGCGTTGGATGCGGATTCCGAACTCAGCGAGACCAGTGAGCCTGGCGTGCGGGAAGCCGCGCAAACATCCTGAACCTGATCAGGATTCGCCAAAAAGAAAGTTGGCACCCACCGTCTGGCCCCGCTTGAGCAGGTGCTCCCCGCCGCCCAGCACGATGGCATTCATGCCAAAAGTAACAGCGCCGGCGACACGGACGTCCTTGCGATAGCTTTGCAGCATGTCGCCCACCGCGAAACTGCTGAGGGCCGTGACCGGGTCAATATTGGCGATTGGGCAGCGCGGGCAGGGTTTAACGGGTCTGAGCCGCGCCACGCCTTGCTCCGTAGTGATCTCCAGGGTGTCCAGTGCAATGTTGAATTCTGTTTGGAACTTGAACGACTATTTGCGCGAATGACCTTTTACAGGATGTCGCGAGCAGTCTTGGGCCAGATGAATGGCTTGGGGTTAGTGTTGTGGTGGGCGATGTACTCGTCGATAGCAGCCACCAGGTCAGTCACACTGGTTAACACCCCCCGGCGCAGCCGCTTGACGGCGATATCGCGAAAGAACCGCTCGACAATATTCAGCCACGATGCCGAGGTGGGCGTGAAGTGCATGTGAAAGCGCGGATACCTGGCCAGCCACTCTTGCACGACGAGATGCTTGTGCGTGGCGTAGTTGTCGGCAATCAGGTGCAGCGCCCGATCCTTGGGCGTCTGGCGATCAATCTGGCGCAGGAACTTCAACCACACGGTGTGACGACGGCGCTGCTGGCACTGGGAGATGACTTGGCCGTCCAGTACATGGAGCGCAGCAAACAGCGTGGCCGTTGCGTTACGCTTGTAGTGGTGCGTCATGATGGCCGCACGGCCCTTTTTTATTGGTAACCCTAGCCGTGTGCGGTCTAGCGCCTGCACCTTGCTCTTCTTATCAACGCACAGCACCAGTGCATGTTCGGGCGGCGACATGTACAGAGGCACGATGTCTTCGAGCTTCTCGGCGAACTTTGGATCGCGAGACCTTGAGGCTGCGTACCACATACGGCTTCACACAGAGTGGTCTCATTGCACGTGGATTCGACCGCCAGGGGTACCAGCGCACCCACGTCAGCATCACTTCCAGGGGGTAGTAAAACCGTTTGAGGACCTTGCGCAGGGCGCTATTGATTGAGTTTTTACAGGAACCAGGGATGGCCCAGATTGTCGGCTGTCCTTCTCGCGACAGAGCTTCTGTACCTTGGAGAGGGTCTGGATTATTGTCCTGCCTCTTCGTGCAAAACGCTCAGCACACAACGCGCACTGGGGGAAAGTTTGTTGTCGCGGCGCGTGATGATCCCTGCTGGTCCGAGTTGCAGATCAAGGCGGATTGGCAGCTGCTTTAGGATGCCAAACTGGCGATATGGCTGCACGACCTTCTTAGGAAGAGGGGCGATCATATCGCTCATCTCCAGAAGGCTGGTGATAACAGGAAGCGCCGAGGTCTCAACGAGTTGTCTCGGCATTTCAAGTCCTTTCTCAAAAAGTAACAATGTGAGTCGATCACGCAGTACATTGCCTTGGGGGGGGAGTACCCATGTCTGCGGAAGTAGATCGTCCCAAGTCAGCCCGCGTTTGCGGCCCAGCGGGTGACCGGCGCGCGCGAAGACTGCATGGGACGCTTCTTCCAGCGGCACGAAATGAAGATCTTTCAGATCCGCTGGGTTATGGATGCGAGCAATGATCATATCGAGTTTGCCTTCTTGGAGGCGGTGTACCAGAGCCTCGCTAAAGTCCATCTCAATGCTTACCAAGACCTGAGGGAAGCGTAGCTTCAGGGTAGCAACTGCCTTAGGCACGAGATCGATGGCGGAGGTGACGACCGTACCGATAGCGGCCTGTCCGCTCAAGCCGGACTTGAGGGCAGACACCTCGTCAAAGGCATGCTTGAGTTCCGCTAGCGCACTGCGGGCATGCTGCACAAGGATTTCTCCATACAAAGTGGACTCAACGCCGCGTGAATGACGAAGGAAAAGCTTAACACCCAACGTCTCTTCAAGCTCACAAAGCAGCTTCGATGCAGCGGATTGCGTCATGTGCGACGCGTACGCCGCGTGCAGCACGGACTTTTTCTCGTCAAGTTGAACCAAAAGTTCGAGTTGACGGGTTTTGATGTGAGAGGGATTAAATTGGCTAGGCAAATTCAGCATAACGCTTTTAGAGTCCGTACAAAGTATTCCAAATTAGTATAGCAGTGCATATATATTTCATTCGACAGGATTAACAAGTGAATCCATGATTCGGCCATTGGGACACCAACGCACGCATGGCCAAGGGTCCCTGAAATAAGTTTACGCAAGAGCTGGCCGTGCCTTACCAAAGAGGAGAAGTCACATCATGGAAACACACACTATCAATGCTCAGTCCGACGGGATCACCCCCGAAGAATTCCTCGAACGTGTTACGACAGTACGTTCTGCACTGGGGAAGGAAAATTTGGTCGGGCTGCTGGCATTCGGTGACTGTTGGCGCGGCGCAAACATCACTTACTTCACCGAATTTCGCCCACTGGATGGGGTGTCCGACATTGCAAACGCAGTGCTGCTGCTCGGAGTTGATTCGGAGCCGGTACTGTTCGTATCGGACCAATGTCTTGCCTATGCGACCAGCGCCACAAATTTTGAAGTACGTAGTTTCCGCGAATTGACCGACAGTATCCGCAACTTCTCGCATCTCCATCGCGTCGGTACTGTGGGTCTCGCGGGTGCGGCGTACATCCCTGCCAGCGTCCTTGACCGCATTCACGCAGGACTCGGCGACCTTAAGCTTGAACCGACAATGGTGCTGGCAGAGATTAAGGCCATCAAAAGCGATGCTGAAGTGCATTTGATGCGCAAGGCGGCAGCGCTTACCGACGCGGCCATGGCTGCGATTCGCGACGCTCTCGCCGATGGTCGGCCATATTCAGAACGGGAATTGGCGCTGATCGCCGATCGCGCAATGCTAGCCGGCGGTGCCGACCGCACGGCGTTTGACTCAATGGTGCAGGCGGGCCCGCGCTCTGCCTACAACCTGGCGCGCCCGACGGATCGGATACTACAACCCGGCGATCTCGTGATGACCGATATCGGCGCGCGCTACCGTGGCTATGTAGCGGATGGTGGCCGTGGCTTCACCTACGGCCCTGCCAGCGACGAAAAGATGGCGATCGTTGCTGCTGCGGCACGCGCAGTCGAGGCCGGTCTCGCGGCTGCGCGGCCCGGCATAGCAGCGATGGAACTTAACGCGGTTATTCAACAGGCGTTGGTGAAATCCGGGTACGAGCAGTTCTCGAGCGAAGCGCGCGGTCACGGAACGGGCCACGGGACAGGCATGGATCCGGAAGAAGAAGCGCCGTGGATCGGGCCGGGCAATAAGACGATCCTGCAGGTAAACATGGTCTTCACATTGAAGTCTACGATCACTGTTCCGAACGTTGGAGGTCTGCGCACGGAACGCATCGTACGGCTGAGCTCGACGGGCGTCGAAGCGCTTGATCAGTTTCCGATGGAGTTGCACTGGTAGAAAAGGCAAGGATCTCAGCGGCGGCAATCACCGTCTTGTAAGAATTTCATCAAAACAAGGTAAGTAAGGAGATAAAACATGGTTACATTGCAAACCTCTAGCTCAATGGACAGCGCCAGAATCAGACGCGTACTCGCTTCATCGGTCATCGGAACAGCCATTGAGTGGTACGACTTCTTTTTATACGCGACCGCATCGGCGCTGGTGTTCGCCAAGCTCTTCTTTCCTTCGTTCGACCCTTTGGTCGGCACGATCGCTGCTTTTGGTAGTTTCGCAGTCGGCTACATTGCTCGCCCGTTCGGCGCCGTTTTTTTTGGCCACTTCGGTGATCGTATTGGGCGTAAGGCGACATTGGTCGCTACGCTGATGATCATGGGCGTCGCGACGACTATCATCGGCCTTTTACCGACTTATGATTCGATTGGTATCTGGGCGCCAATCATGCTCGTGGCGATGCGCTTCTGTCAGGGGCTTGGCGTTGGCGGCGAGTGGGGCGGTGCGGTGCTCATGGTGGTCGAATCCGCGCCACCAAGTAAGCGTGGTTTCTACGGCGCGTTTCCCCAATTGGGTGTGCCGCTCGGCCTCCTGTTGTCAACGGGTATATTCAAGTTGGTATCGGGGCTGCCGAACGAGGATTTCCTGACGTGGGGCTGGCGCATTCCATTTCTATTAAGCGTGATCCTTATCGGGATTGGACTCTTCATCAGGCTGCAGGTGCAGGAATCGCCGGTCTTCGAGGCAGTCAAAGCAGACCACGAAATTGTGAAGGCGCCTTTGATCGAGCTCCTGAAGAAGTATCCTAAAGAGATTGTGCTGGCCGTCGGAACGCGCTTCGCGACTGACATCACATTTAACGTCATCAATGTCTTTGTTCTGGTCTACGCGACGCAACAGCTGGGACTATCAC
>JANYFF010000465.1 GCA_025362825.1 Polaromonas sp.
AAATATCGTCGGTCGGCATGTTCGAGCATGTAGGCCACGCCAACATGACGGCCTACTTCGCAAAAATCATGGATCTGCTGAAGCCCGGCGGCCTGGTCATAAACCATGGCATCACAGCGGGGGGGCTGGAAAACCGGCAGCTCGGCGCCGGCATGGGCGACTTCATCGAAAAGTACATTTTCCCCGGTGGCGAGTTGCTGCATGTCAGCGCGGTGCTGGAGCACATGGCACGCGCCGGACTTGAAATGCTGGACACCGAAAACCTGCGGCCCCACTACGCCCGTACGCTCTGGGACTGGTCGAATGCACTGGAGAAAAAACTGGACGAAGCACGCGACATTCTGGTGAAAGACGGCGGTGTTGAGCGCGCCGAAAAAACTCTGCGCGCCTACCGCCTTTACCTTGCAGGCAGCGCCATGAGCTTTGAAGAGGGTTGGATCTCGCTGCACCAGATGCTGGCAACCAAACCCACCACCGGCGAGCAAGCCAACCCCGGGCCCAAAGGTACGCGCACGGTTTACCCGTTCAACCGCAGCTACATGTACAGCCAGCGCTCCTGACACAAAAGAAATTAGCCGCGCGGGTGATGCTGCGCGTGCAGCGTCTTAAGCCGTTCGCGCGCCACGTGGGTGTAAATGGTGGTAGTTGAAATGTCGGCATGGCCCAGCAACATCTGCACCGCCCGCAGATCTGCACCGTGGTTTAGCAAATGTGTCGCAAAAGCATGCCGCAAGGTATGCGGCGACAGTGGCGAATTGATGCCTGCCAGCAGCGCATATTTTTTAACCAGCATCCAGAACATTACCCGGCTCATCCCGTGGCCGTGACGGGTTACGAAAAGATCTTCGGTCTGCTGTGTACCAAGTATTTCGGGACGAGCCTGCGCCATATACAAAACGATGGCATCACGGGCGACCTGGCCAAAAGGCACCAGCCTTTCCTTGTTGCCCTTACCCATGACGCGTAACACGCCTTCATTCAGGCCAAGGTGAAAGGTCTTGAGCCCCACCAGCTCACTGACGCGCAGGCCGCTGGCGTACATCAGCTCCAGCATGGCGCGGTCGCGCTGGCCCAGCGCGATTTCAGGCGCCGGCGCAGCCAATAAGGCCTCAACCTGCGCCTCGCTCATCACCTTGGGTACCCGCAGGGCTTGCTTCGCCGATTGAAGCTTCAGCGTCGGGTCTGCCGTGATGAGGTGTTCGCGTAGCGCCCAGCGGAAATAGCGTTTGAATACCGTGAGCCGACGGTTGGCCGAGGTGGCTCTGGTCTCGTTGTGCCGGGCAGAAAAATAGCTGTGCAGATCGGCCTCAATAGTTTCGTCAAGTTGCCGGTGCCGCTGTCCTGCGCTGCCCATCCATGCGGCATAAAGCGACAGGTCGCGCCGGTAGGCTTCAAGCGTGTTTTTTGACAATCCGTCTTCCAGCCAGAGGGCGTCTATGAAGGCGTCGATGCTGGACTGGCTGGGTGTGGACATACCCCAACCATAACAAAAAAGCCGCCCCGCAGTCAGGGCAGCGGGGCGGCTTTTAAACCGGTAAAGGCAAATTCAAAAATCAGTCAAGCTTGAGCTTTGCCGTCGTCACTACCTTTTTGTAAATTTCAAACTCGGCCTTGATCTGGTCAGCAAACTGCTCCGGCGTATTGGCAACCACCAGTGAGCCGGTGTCTTCAATGCGCTTGCGCACGGCCGGGTCTTCCAGCGATTTTTTTACGCCGGCATTGACCTTTTCGATCACCTCTTTTGGCAGCCCCTTGGGGCCAACGATGCCGTAATAAGCCATGCGATTGACCGGCTCCAGGCCGAGCTCTTTGAAAGTCGGCACATCGGGCAGTACCGCCAGCCGCTGCGGGGCGGCAACCACGATGGGAATCAGGCGTTTTTGCTGGATGAAAGGCAGCGCCGAAGGCAGGTTGTCAAAAATCATGTTGACCTGACCAGCCACCGTGTCGTTGAGAGCCGGGCCGGCGCCACGGTAGGGAATGTGCGTAACAAAGGTTCCGCTCAGGTTTTTATACAGTTCCATCTGCAGGTGGCCGATGCCGCCCGTACCCGACGATGAATAGGAGTATTTACCGGGATTCTTTTTCAGCTCGGCCACAAACTCCTTGTAGTTTTTGGCCGGAAAGCTCGGGTGCACCGCAATGATGTTGGGTGTTGCCGCAATATTGATGATGGGCGTGAAGTCGGTCAGCGGGTTGTAGGCAATCTTGGGATTGATGGCCGGATTGGCTGCAGTGGTTGAAACCGTTGCCACGCCAAGCGTGTAGCCATCTGGCACTGCCCGCGCTATTTCAGTGGCCCCCACCACACCGCCGCCACCGGCCCGGTTTTCAACAATGACTGTCTGGCCCAAGGCCTTGCCCAGCGGCTCGGCAATCACGCGGCCGACGATGTCAGTGGTACCGCCTGGCGCAAAAGGAATCTGCAGCCTGACGACCTTGTTGGGATAAGGTTGTGCAAACGCTGCGCCTGCAAAGCTTGCCAGCGCAAATGCAGATGATGTTGACAGGGCGAGAAGATAACGACGTTGCATGTTGAAGTCTTTCAAATGGATACACCCCAAATGTTAAGCCCAGGATGGTCGTTTACCAGTGTGGATTACGCATAGGGGCAAACCCGGACGGCGCACCATTTCGGGTTATTCTCAAGCGGTGAA
>JANYFF010000533.1 GCA_025362825.1 Polaromonas sp.
CAAATTATACCCCATGGGGTATACTTAACCCTTAAACGCAACTCTTATTTTTTAACTTGTCCATGCATCTTTTTATTCAGCCCATGCTGGGTGGCATCCTGATCGGCTTGGCCAGCTGGTTGCTGCTGGCCTCCCTGGGCCGGATTGCAGGCATCAGCGGTATTGCTTCAGGCATTCTTGTGCCGGCAAAGGGAGATACCAGCTGGCGTCTGGCCTTCATCACGGGGCTGGTTGTGGCCGGTGCCATTACGGCATACCTGCTCAACACGCCGTACACAGCGCCCCGGCCGGTGTGGCTGCTTTTGACAGCCGGTTTCCTGGTTGGTTTCGGTACTGTGCTCGGGTCGGGCTGTACCAGCGGGCACGGTATATGTGGTCTGGGCCGCCGCTCCGGCCGCTCCCTGGTCGCGACGCTGGTCTTCATGGGCTGCGGCGTGGTGACGGTATTTATCGTCCGTCTTCTAAGCGCACAGGCAGGTTGATCCAACATGAGAAAACTGCTGGTCGCCGCCTTGTCAGGTGTACTTTTTGGCTTCGGACTGGTGCTTTCAGGCATGACGCAGCCTGCAAAAGTGCTGGGCTTTTTGAATATTGCCGGCCTGTGGGATGCCAGCCGTTTCGGCTCATGGGACGCCAGCCTAGCTTTTGTCATGGGCGGTGCGCTGTGCGTCACACTGCTGGCATTCGCCATCACGCCTCGTGCCGGGCGCAAGCCGTGGCTGGCCGACACGTTCCAGTTGCCTACGCGGCGGGACATTGATGCCCGGCTGGTAATCGGCGCCGCGCTGTTTGGCATCGGCTGGGGCCTGGTGGGCTATTGCCCCGGGCCGGCACTGGCGTCCCTGTTGACAGGTGGTCAGGATGTCGCGGTGTTTGTCGCGGCACTGGTAGCCGGCTTGTGGGCCGCACGAAAGTTTTCCGCATGACCGGGCATTGACGGGGAAAATCCGGACAGCTTGTTGTACGGGTGGTGGTGCAAAATCAAACGGAAAATCCAAGGAGCCCTGATGCCTCAAGCCGCCAAGAAGACCACCACCAATACGGAGAAAACAGTCACTTCGGGTTCCGTGCCAGCGGGCATAAAGGCACTCTCAAGTCTTGTTGCCCGGTGGCAACCGTCTCTTGTAGTCAGCGCAAACGGCAAGGAAAAAGGCAAAGAAAAATCAGGGGCTGGCATCGATTCCTGCAGCATGGAAGACTTCGACCCCGCGGCCAAACCGTTTTCTACAGGTAACAAGCAGCAAGACAGGGCAGCCGTTGAAGCGCTGGCCATAGAGCTCGATGAGTTGCAGAATCTTTTTTACGCCGACAAGCGCTACAAGTTGCTGGTCATTTTGCAAGGCACGGATACGTCAGGAAAAGACGGCACACTGCGCGGCGTATTCAGCCGCATGACGCCGCTTGGCGTGCATACCGTGGGCTGGAAGGCCCCAAACGAAACAGAGCGTGCGCACGACTACCTGTGGCGCATTCACCAGCAAATGCCTGCCGCGGGCGAAATCATGCTTTTCAATCGCAGCCACTACGAAGATGTACTGGTGCCGCCCGTCAATGGCTGGATCACACGGGAGCAGACGGTACAGCGCTATGCGCAGATCAATGACTTTGAGCGCCTACTCACCGAGAATGGCACAGTAGTACTCAAATTCATGCTGCACATCAGCTTTGAAGAGCAGCGCAAGCGCCTGCAGGAACGTGTCGACGATGTAACCAAGCACTGGAAGTTCAACATGGGCGATCTCGATGCCCGCAAAAAATGGAAGCCTTACCAGCAGGCCTATGCGAACCTGCTCAACGCCACCAGTACCGCATGGGCGCCGTGGACCGTCGTGCCGGCAGACTCCAAAACGCATCGCAACCTGATGGTCGCGACCCTGCTGAAGGGCGCACTGCAAAAAATGGAGTTACGCTACCCGCCAGCAGATCCTGCGCTCAAAGGCTTGAAGGTTAACTGAAGCGCAACAAAGCCCCGGCGCACGAGGCACCCTGTCGGGTCTCGCTAATCCTGGCTAATGCCCACCGCCGAGGTAAGCAGCCCTGACGGCAGGATCGTCGCGGAGCTTCGCGGCTTCACCGTGCACCGAGATGCGGCCGTTTTCCAGTACATAGCCGTAGTCAGCCACCTTTAATGCAGCCGCCGCAAATTGCTCGACCAGCAGCATGGTCACGCCACGCGATTTCAGGTCGGCAATGATGCGAAAAACTTCTTCTACCAAAATGGGGGCGAGCCCCATCGAGGGCTCGTCCAGTAAAACGATTTCCGGGTTCAGCATGACGGCACGGGCCATCGCCAGCATTTGCTGCTCCCCGCCCGACAGCGTGCCGGCCAGCTGGTTGCGGCGCTCCTTCAGACGCGGGAAAAGCTCCATAGCCTTTTCAAGATCACCAGGTACGTCACCCTTGGGACGGCTGCCTGTAAGACGGGGGAATGCGCCGAGGGTGAGGTTGTCAGTCACCGTCATGGTCGCAAACACGCGCCGGCCTTCAGGCGAGTGGGCCAGGCCCAGCTTGGCAATGGTGTACGACTCCAGGCCATCGACGCGCTTGCCATGCAGGGAAATCTCACCCGAGGTCGGCTTGATCATGCCGGAGATTGCACGCATGGTGGTGGTTTTGCCTGCGCCGTTGGAGCCAATCAGTGTGACGACTTTTCCCTTGGGAACTTCCATGGAAATGCCGTGAAGAACCTGTACCTTGCCATAACCGGCCTCAAGATTTTTGATACTCAACATGGTGAACTTTCTTGGTCTTTGAATGCGGCCATGCGCCCCGCAATCGGATTTAAAGGCATACTTTTAAGTCGCTGTGCCACCGAGGTAAGCCTCGATCACTTTTTCATCGGCCTGAACTTCAGCGGGCTTGCCTTCCGCAATTTTCTGCCCGAAGTCCAGCACGGAAACCGTATCGCACAGCTGCATCACCACATCCATGTGGTGTTCAATCAGTATCACCGTAATGCCGTGGTCGCGGATTTTTCGGATGATGGCGATCAGCTCTTTGATATCCGGCGCCGTCAGGCCGGCGGCGGGCTCGTCCAGCAACAACAATTGCGGGTCAAGCGCCAAAGCACGTGCTATTTCCAGCAGGCGTTGCTTACCGTACGGCAGATTGCGTGCCTCCTCAAACGCCAGGCCGCCCAGGCCCACAAATTCAAGCAAACCCATGCCGCGCTCAGTGGCAGCGAGCTCTTCGCGGTTGTAGCGTGGGGTGTGCAGTGAGACATCCACGATGTTGCTGGCAAAGGTGTGGTGCAAACCGACCTGAATGTTTTGCAGTGCCGTCATTTCGCCGAACAGCTGCACATTCTGAAAGGTACGTGCAATGCCCGACAGCGCAATGTCCGATGACGTTCTGCCGACCACGGAGCGACCTGCGAAATCAATGCTGCCAGCCGTCGGCACATAGATGCCGGTCAGCACGTTCATCATGGTGCTTTTACCGGAACCGTTGGGCCCTATCAGGCCGTGAATGGTGCCGCGCTTGATGCGCAGATCGACCTGGTTGATCGCCTTGAGGCCGCCAAACTGCATCAAAACGCCAGTCGCCACCAGCAGGTCACCGCCCTTCTCGCTCGCTCCGGCATGAGCCGCCACCATCACGGCATCTTTGCTGCCGGCAGTCGACAAGGATCCAGCGGTACCGACAGATGTTTTGCGAGTGAACAGGCTGCGTGCAAAACCGACAATGCCGTCCTGCAGGTAATACACGACAAACAGGATCATCAGCCCGAAAATACTCAGGCGCCAGTCGGTAATGGACTCCAGCCAGAAGGAAAATCCGGCCAGGGCAATAGTGCCGACGACGGGAATGGCCATGCTTTTTGGCGTAGTCATCTTGCGGACGATACCAATCACGGCACCCACCAGCATGCACACCGCCAGCGCAGTGGCAACGATGCGAAAGAGCTCCAGGTCATCAAGCAGCTTGGGCAGGATCACGATGATGGCCGCGCCCAGCAAGGCGCCGGAGCGCGTCTTGCGCCCTCCCATGATGACCGCCAGCAAAAAGAGCACCGTCAATTCAAAGTTGTAGGTGTTCGGAGAGATGTACTGTTCAGAATAGGAGTAAAGGCAGCCCGCCAGGCCGGCAAAACCGGCGCTGATGACAAAGGCATAAACCTTGTAACGGTATACAGAAACGCCCATGCAGTCCGATGCGACCGGGCTGCCGCGCAGAGCCTCAAACGCGCGGCCCAGTTGCGACTTGAGGATGCGGTGCACAACCACCAGCGAGATCACCATAAGCGCAAAAACCATCCAGTAAAAGCCGTGCTCACTCAGTTGCATGCCGCCAATCGATGGCTTGGGAATCTTGATGCCCAGCGGACCTTCGGTAAGGAAGGTCATCTCGTTGATCAGGATCTGGATGATGGTGCCGAAAGCAAGTGTCACCATCGCCAGGTAAGGGCCGGTCACGCGAAGCGCTGGCAGCGCCAGCAAGGCACCAAAAGCAGCCGTCACCAAGACGCTGGCAGGAATAATTACCCACAGCGGCGCGCCGAGCTTCATGAACAGCACACCTGCCGTGTACGAACCCACACCAAACAGGCCGGCATGTCCCAGCGACACCTGGCCGGTGTAGCCAACCACGATGTCCAGGCCATACAGCAAGATGGCATAAATCATGATGGTGCCGGCCATGTGCACGTAATACGAGTTATCGGTCAGCAGCGGAAACGCGGCCAGCAGTACCAGGCCGAGTACTGCCGCAATCAAGGTCTTGCGGTTCATCTTCAGACTTTCTTGATGGCAGTTTTGCCAAACAGGCCAGCCGGCTTGAAGGCCAGTACCAGCAGCAGCAGTACGAGGCCAGGAACGTCCTTGTAGCCGGTAGACAAGTAGAAACCTGTCGTTGTTTCAGCCACCCCCAAAATGATGCCGCCCAGAATGATGCCCATGCCACTGGTCAACCCGCCAATGATGGCCACAGCAAAGGCTTTCAGGCCGAGTACCGCGCCCATGGTGGCACCGGTCAGTGTGAGGGGCGCAATCAGAGCGCCTGCAAAGGCTGCACTGGCGGACGACAGTGCATATGAAAACGTAATCACCAGCCCGGTATTGATGCCCATTAATTTGGCAGCATCACGGTCATTGAAAGTCGCTACCACGGCCTTGCCGTAAATCGTCTTGCGGTTAAAGAATTCAACGGCCAGCATCATCAGCACGGCACCCACCACAACCAGTATTTCCATCGGCAACACATTGGCGCCGAAAACCTTGAGCGGTGACTCGGGCAACGGTGAAGGAAACTTCAAATCGTCGCGGCCCCAGATGTTTTCGGCCACATTCTTGAAAATGATGCCGAGCGCAATGGTCGACATGATCCAGCCAAACTCACTCTTGATCTTGATGGCGGGCCGTACGCCTATACGCTCCACCAGCCCACCCTGGAACAGGCCAAACACAATCACCAGCGGCAGCATCAACCAGTAATTAACTCCCATGTTGACCAGTGTCAGCCCGACCATGGCACCCAGCATGAGGGCGTCGCCCTGGCCGAAGTTGAGGGTGTCCGAGGTCTGAAAGGTCAGCTGGTAGCCAAAGGCAATGACCGCATAGATCATGCCGAGTGCGACACCGCTGTAGATGAGTTGAAGGAGGATTTCCATTTAGAGGTTTCCGGAGAAAATTAACCAGTGCCGGCGATTGCTATCGCTTAAAAAAACACCGCACAAGCCGAAAGGGCTGGCGCGGTGCCGTACGCAACTTGACTCAGTTGTGCAATTACTTCTTGACGCGTATTTGAGATGCTTTTTTCTGGTCATCACTGTAGGCGTACACCACGCGCTGGCCCTTGACTTCGCCAAACACCGGAATGTTAGCTGTGATGGCCTCGTGGTCCTTGGCTGTAAAAGGCTTGTTGTAGGTGGTCACAACGCCTTCAACCGGCGCTTTCAGATCTTCCAGCGCAGCCTTGATCTTGGGGCCGTCGGTGGAGTTGGCCTGTTTGATCGCAGCGACCAGCAGGTAGATCGAGTCATAGCCCTGAGCAGCAGAAACAGGCGAGTCAATGCGTGCGTTTTTAGGGTTGAATGTTTTCAGGTAGTTGAT
>JANYFF010000593.1 GCA_025362825.1 Polaromonas sp.
GTTCCGTTTGGCAGCCGCCAAACTGCCTTTGCGTACCACCTTCGTGGCCCGCATGATTGGCCAGTAATCAGGAGATGAAAGAAATGAAAACTACTGAACTGCGCCAAAAAGACGTTGCCGGTCTGCAAACCGAAGTCAAAGCGCTGCAAAAAGCCCACTTTGGCCTGCGTATGCAAAAAGCCACGCAACAACTCAACAACACCTCAACGCTGCGTTCGACGCGCCGGTCGATTGCGCGCGCCAAGACCATCCTGGCCGAAACCGTTGCCAAACAAGGAGCAAAATAATGACGGAAATAACTACTGAAGTTAAAAAATCCCTCAAGCGCACCTTGATCGGCAAGGTGGTGAGCGACAAGCGCGCCAAGACCGTGACGGTGCTGGTGGAGCGTCGCGTCAAGCACGAGCTCTACGGCAAGATCGTTTCGCTGTCTTCCAAGTATCACGCCCATGATGAAAAAGGCGAGTACAAGACCGGCGACATGATCGAAATCACCGAAAGCCGTCCTATCTCCAAGACCAAGAACTGGGTTGTTACCCGTTTGGTTCAAAAGGCCGCTGTCGTTTAAGTTCTGGTCTTCCGGTCCTTGATGGCAAGGCATTCAAAACGGCTCACTGTGTGGGCCGTTTTTGTTTCTGTCTTCTTTTACGTGGCTCGCAGGTCAAAGCCCCGCTTCAGCAGATTTCGCGGGTTTCGATAAAAATGGCGCTTCGCATTCACATGTTCAATCAAATTTATAACAGGAGCATTTCATGATCAAAGTCGGAGACAACCTTCCAGCCACCACCCTGATGGAGTTTTCAGAAGTCGAAGGCAATGGTTGCAGCATTGGCCCCAACCCGGTTGACGTGGCCAAGGCCTCTGCCGGCAAGACGATTGCCATTTTTGCGTTGCCCGGTGCTTTCACGCCGACCTGTTCGGCCAAGCATGTGCCCGGTTACGTGGAAAACTTTTCTGAACTGAAGGCTGCCGGCGTGGATGAAATCTGGTGCGTCAGCGTGAACGACGCTTTTGTGATGGGTGCCTGGGCGCGTGACCAGAAGACCGAGGGCAAGGTTCGCATGCTGGGTGACGGCAGTGCCGAATTCGCCAAGGCTGCCGGCCTGACGCTGGACCTGACGGCCCGCGGCATGGGTGTGCGCAGCAACCGTTATTCCATGCTGGTGAAGGACGGCAAAGTTGCCAGCCTCAACGTTGAAGGGCCAGGGAAATTTGAAGTCAGCGATGCGGCTACCTTGCTGGCCCAAGCCAAAGCCTGAAGAGATTGTTCCGTTTAAAAAAGCCACCAATCGCAGAAGGTGGCTTTTTGGTTAATGCTACTAATTTAATAGCTGCTCAGGCCTATTTTTCGGGGGCTAGGAGCGTATTTGATTATAAATCGACCTTCAGGTAGTGCGCGCCGGCTATCGGATTATGGTAGTAGGGCGGTATGTCCTCAAAGCCTAAGTCCTTATAAAGTGCCCGGGCCGATTCCATATCGCTCAAGGTGTCCAGCAGCAGGTGGCGGTAGCCTGCAATGCGCGCCGCGTCGATGATGACTTCGGCCAGCTGGCGCCCGAGACCGAAGCGTCGAAAGGCCTTGCGCACGAACAGGCGCTTCATTTCACAGGCGCTTGAATAGTCCGCAGCGTCCAGCGAGCGCAGGGCGCAGCAGCCGGCGATTTCACCATCAACCAGCGCCAGTAGCAGGGCACCGCGCGGCGCGGCGTACTCGCCGGGCAAATTCGCCAGCTCTGCATCGAAATCCTGGAAGCCAAGGTCAATGCCAAGTTGCGTTGCGTATTCCTCAAAGATGAGGCGCGTGGCCTGCAACTCGTCGGGTGTCTGCGGCGTGGTGAACTGGATTTTGGGAGATGGCACGTTGGCTGGCTGCGGTGGTCTGGAAGTCTCGACTATACCGACTGCGCCGAAATCGCCCGCAGCCGCGTCCTTGCCTAAAAGCCGGTTGCTGTGACGCCGCACACCACGCTAAAGACCAGCGCCGAGCTGGCCGGGAAGATCGACAGGTTCAGCCCCGGGCTCTGGAGGGCAGAGACCGTCGGCGACGCCGGGCAGACCGCGCCGCCGCTTGCGCTGCAACTGACGGTGCTGCAGATCAGGCCGGGAACCGCGGCATCGGTCAGCACCGTATTGTTCGCAGACGCCGGACCATTGTTGGTGGCTGTGACGCTGTAGCTGGTCGTCGAGCCTGCGGTCACCGAGCTTACGGCATTGGTCTTGGCAACACTCAAGTTGGTGCTTACTGGCACCGTAACCGTTGCCTGTGCAACGTTGTTGGAGGGTGTTGGATCAATCAGGCCGGCGGGGACCGTGACGGTGGCCTGGTTGACCTGCGTGCCGACACCGCCTGCGGTGGCGCGCAACTGGATCACCACTGTGGCGCCGACCGGCACGGTCACTGTGCCGTTGAACTGGGTCGAGGACACGGACGATGCCGTCAGCGACCCGCCGCCAGTACCGCTGGAGCCCAGCAGCACCATGCCGAACAGGCCGCTGGGCAGGTTGTCCTGCACGGTAGCCCCGGTCGCAGCGTTCGGTCCGGCATTGCTTACGGTGAGCGTAAAAACAGTGGTCTGAGCATCCAGAATCACGGTGGGTGATGCTGATTTGGTGATGGACAGGTCGGCTTGCGGACCGATGTTGACCGTCGCTGTCCCGGTGTTGTTACTGGTGTCGGTGTCGGTGGTGCCGGTGGGCGCCGCGATGGTGGTGGTGTTGATAACTGCGCCTGACGTGCCGGCGACAGCCCGCAACACCACCGTCAGGGTGCTCGCCATTGGCAGCGTCACACTGCCTGAAAAGCTGCTTGAGGTGGTTAGCTGGCTGGTCAGCGTGCTGGCGCCGGCGACGGTGGCAGACACGAATGTCAGCGTGCCCATGCTTGAAGGCAGCGTATCAAGCACGCTGGCGCCGGTAACGGCGCTGGGTCCGCGGTTGACATAGGTAAGGGTGAAGGTGGTCGTCCCGCCCAGCGCCAGCGAAGGCGTGCCTGCGATCTTGGTGGCGACCAGGTCTGCGCTGGGGCCTACCACCACCGTGGCGCTGGCCGTGTTGTTGGCCAGGTTGGTGTCGCTGGCCAGGGTAGAGAGCGCCACGCTGGCCGAGTTGACGGTCGCACCATTGCTTGTAGCCGTGGCGCGCAGCAAAACCGTCAGCGTCTGGCCGGACGGAATGGTCATGGTGCCGCTGAAGGTGCTGCCGCTGACGCTGCCCAGCGTTAACGTGGTGGAGGGGTTGCTGCCGCTGGCGCTGAGGAATGCCAGCGAACCCAGTTCCGCCGGCAACACATCGGTCACCGTCGCGTTGGTGGCCAGCTGCGGGCCGTTGTTGCCTATGGTCAGCGTGAAAGTGGTGAGCTGGCCGATGGACAGGCTGGCCGGGCTGGCGATTTTGGCAATCGACAGGTCGGTCAGTGGCAGGCATTTGTAGCCGGAATTCGAGATCGGGTCTGCCGACTCGGAAATCAGCTGGTCCACGCCGCTGTTGCCCGGAAAGGCGCCGTGCGCAGGCCCGCCGGGCGGCGAATCGCTGGTGTTTGTGATGCCGTTGGAGCCGCCGCTGACGTCCACTGTTGCGGCACCGCTGCGCACTGAAATACCGCCACCACCACCGCCGCCGCCGCTGTGCGCTCCGCCGGTTCCGCTCAGCCAGGCATCACCCGCTTGACCGCCGCCGGCGTTAATGTTGAGGGCGCCTGAGGTCCAGTTCGGTGAAATGACGATGGCGGCGCCGCCGGCTGCGCCGCCACCGGCGCCGTCATTGAGCGGATTGGTGTTGGCGACGCCGCCGCGGATGTCGACGGTACCGCCGCCGCTCAGCGAGCCCGAGCGGATGATCACGATGCCGCCGCCGGTGCCGCCCGACATGTCGTTGATGCTGTTGGAGTTGCCGTTCTGGTCGCCCGCACCGCCGCCTCCGCCCAGTGTGACGCGTGAAACACTGGCGCCGCCAAAGGCGCTGCCGCCAAAGGCTGCAAGGTGGTCGCCCGTCACCGCCACGATGTTGGAATAGTCCGAAGCCACCCCCGCCCAACCCGCGTTGCGCCAGCCAAAACCACCGCGTCCGCCAGCGCCGCCATTAGCGCCGCCGCCGCCGCCGCCGTTGTGATATCCGCCGTCGCGGTACATGCCGCCACCGCCGGCTGTGCCCGGGGCTCCTTTGGCGTAGTTGAAGTCGGCCTGTGTGCCGGTGTTGGCCGGATAGCCGTACATCAGCCCAGTGTTGAGGGTGACCGTGCCGGTGTTGTCGGTGCGGTCAAACGCGCTGCCATCGGTGAACAGCAGCGGCGGTGTGCCAGCGATACCCTCTGCCTTGCCGGCGTGGGCCTGGCCCGGGCCATCGTTGTAGCGGTAAGGATTGTTGCCGTTGACGGCGCCGCTCGGACGGCCTCCGGCACCCCTGAAGCCCTGCGCCTGCATGGAAATG
This sequence comes from Polaromonas sp., assembly GCA_025362825.1. Lineage (GTDB taxonomy): Bacteria > Pseudomonadota > Gammaproteobacteria > Burkholderiales > Burkholderiaceae_C > Polaromonas. Next base: position 4,426 of record JANYFF010000593.1, read on the forward strand.
GTTCGCCCGCTGAAATTGGTGTTTTTGGCCACATCAAGGGCTACCACCCCACCATTCAAACCATCCCAGGTCACGCCATTGAGCTGCCCGCCCAGGGTCATGTTTGCGTACTGCGGCACGCGGATGATCTGGAAGCTGCGCCGCGATACTGTCGTGGTCGGGTTGGACTGGACATAGGTTTTTTGCAGCGCAGCGCCCGCGACAAAGGTGCTGGCCGTGGTGCCCGTACCTGCGGGGATATATTCATACTGGCCAGCCCGGCAGGTGCCCGAGGTTTCCAGATAGCCCGACGCCGGAAAGCCTGACACGCCATCGCCGTAGGCGTCGGTGTCGGTCATGTTCAGGTCCACGCATTGCATCTGGATGACGAGCGCGAGGTCGCCTGCCGCAAAAGCGCCGCTGGTACCGCGCGCATTGCTCAGCGCAATGGTGGGCAGCGTACCCGCAGAATAGGTACCGTTGGCCGGGGTGTAGTAGCCGTTGACGACCTCGCCAGCCGAAGAGGTTTTGTCGCCGTCTTTTTGCGGCGTCGCGCAGACCTGGGCTATGACCCAGCTGCTGGCAAGCATCAGGGCAGACGCCAAAGCCGCCCTCAACAGGTGAGACGAAAAACCCCGACAACGCATCGCAGTCCAAAATCTTGAAGATTACGTATTGTTACCGCTTTGAGCGGGCGGACAAGTTTTTTCAACCGCTTCCTTGCACCTTCAAACGGCAGGGCGGCTATCCAGGCAGCAAAAGCGGCGCAAACACCAATCTTGAGCGTGTCGGTGCTGGCGCTGGGCTACGCGCAGAGCCGAATGAAGTTGCCCTAGTCACCGCGTTTTTGATGCCATGATAAGCTGAGCAGCGCACCAAGCTACGGCCGACGTGCAGTGCCGCAGCTGTCGGTGCTTTCCCTATAAATCCAAAGACGGCAGAACTTTCTCCCGGAAACCGAACCTACACAGGACAAAAGTGGGGTGGGCCTGCGCAAAAGCGGTAAGGTCGGAGAAAACGGGAAATAAAAATGAATGAATAGCTGAACAACCCTGCCGTACAGGCTGGGGTGGTGCCGTTTGTCGTCGCGTTCGTAGCCGCCGCGTTGCTTCACCGCACGCGTTTCCTGGGGCTGGCCATAAGTGCAGGCGTAGCCAGCGCCGTTTTTTTGGTGCTCGGCTTCTCATTTGAATCGCTGACCTCCGTGCGCAAGATGATTCTGGCCGGTGCCGTTGCCACATTGCTGGTTCTAGTGCTTGAAGGCGCAAAAGCTCGCGCAAAACCGGCGATTCGTGCCGTATTGGCCCTTGCCGCCGCCGCGGCAGCCATCTGGGTTATATCCAGAGTCCTGCAGCAACTTGAAATGAACTCCGCACTTCTGTCGGGTGCCGGCGCAGCCCTTTACCTTGTCGTGCTGGTCGAGTCGGGCAACCGCATCGGCGGTGACACGGTGCGTGCGGCATCTGGCGCGCTGATGCTGGGTCTGGCGAGTGGTGTGCTGGCTCTTTTGGGTGCTTCTGCTTCGCTGGCGCAGCTCGGCATCGCGGCTGGTGCAAGTGCCGGCGCGGTGCTTCTGATCCAGATGCTGACCGGCGGATATGTCCCCGCCGGCTGGACGCTTGCCCTACCCGTCAGCGTGGTTGCCGGCCTGGTTGGCCTGCTGGCGGTCTTCACTGGCGGATTGCCCTGGTACTGCCTCCTGCCAACGCTGGCGATCTCATGGGCCACTTGCGTTGTGCCGGCCGGCAAGCGACCGGTCTGGCTGACTGCATTTTTGACTGCGCTCGCAGCGCTCGTTCCCATGCTGCTTGCAGTGGCCCTTGCGTGGTTCACTGCTGGTTCATCGTCCACCTGAGTGGATTGTTTTTCGTCCCGTCACCTGTCCCAACCCAGAGGAGTTAACTCATGTCCCGTCTTTCAACCGTATTGTTGGCCTGCCTGTTGCCGCTGACCGTTTCCGCAGCACCCGTTACCTATGTGATGGACCCGCTGCATTCCTTCCCGAACTTCTCGGTCAACCACCTCGGCATGAGCACTATCCACGGGCGCTTCGACAAAATGACGGGCACGATCACGCTGGACCAGGCCGCCAAGACGGGTTCCCTGGAAGCCAAAATCGCCAGTGCCTCCATCAGCACCGGTGATGCCAAGCGTGCAGACGGTACCCGTGCGCGCGACGAGCATCTGCGATCGGCAGACTTCTTCAACAGTGCCGAGTTTCCAGATGTCGTGTTCAAGTCAACCAAATTCAATTTCAAGGGCGATGAGGTCGAAAGCGTGGACGGCACGCTCACGATGCTTGGCGTGAGCAAGCCGGTCAAGCTGAACGTCACGTCCTTCAAATGCGCACCGCATCCTTTCAGCAAAAAGCCCATGTGCGGTGCCGATGCACAGACCTCCTTCAAGCGCACCGATTGGGGCATGAAGTTCGGCGTTCCAGGCATTGCAGATGACGTCAAGCTCAACCTCAACATCGAAGCCTATCCCCAATAAGCTGGCCTTGGCCGCCTGAAGGCCATGCTGTTAGGTTCATAGAAAAAGGGGCTGGGTTCTTCCGAATCCAGCCCCTCTGCGTTTTTGTTTGTTGCGAGCAGAAGTCAGCTTTCGGCCAGCAGCTTTTCAATCAGCTGGTGCAGGGCCGCGAAGTCGGGCTCGCCAACGTATGTCTTGACGATCTCGCCGCGCTTGTTCACCAGGTAGGTGGTGGGTGTCAGCTGCACATCGCCCCAGGCTTTGGCCACCACGCCGGTGTTGTCGATGGCGACCTTGAAGGGTAGCTGGCGTGACTGGGTGTAGTTGACGACGTAGCTAGGCGGGTCATAGCTCATGGCGACAGCCATGGTCTCGTAGCCCTGGGACTTGTACTTGTTGTAGGTGGCGATGACTTTGGGCATTTCAGCCACGCAGGTGACACAGCTGGTGGCCCAGAAGTTGACCAGCGTGACCTTGCCCTTGAGGTCGGCGGTGGTCTGCTTGCTGCCATCGAGCAACACAAAGGTCGAATTTGGCGCAACCTGCGCGCCGCTGCAGCCGTACAGGCCTGCCGCACTGGCAAGCACCAGTGCGGCTAGGGCTGCCATGCGGCATACTGGCGCGACAGAAATTTTCTTCATTGTGAGGACCCCATCATGCAACGTCGTAATTTTAACCAGGCCGGCGTCAGCGCGCTCGGCGCCCTGATCCTGGCCACTTATCAGCAAGCCCATGCCCTGTCGCTGGGCGACCTGGCTGGCATCAGCAATGCCGATGCCAGCGCCGGCCTGAAAACCGCCCTCGAAAAAGGTGCAGTGGCCGCCGTTGCCTTGCTGGGCAAGACAGATGGATTCCTCGGCAATCCGAAAGTTCGCATTCCCTTGCCGGGTTATCTGGAAGATGCCTCGAAACTGCTGAAAAACTTTGGCCAGGGCAAGCGTATCGACGAACTCGTCACCTCCATCAACCGCGCTGCAGAGGCCGCGGTGCCCATGGGCAAGGACCTGCTGGTCAACGCGGTGCGCGCCATGAATGTCAACGATGCCAAAAACATCCTGACCGGCGGTGAAACCTCAGTTACCAACTTCTTTGCTGAAAAAACCCGGGCACCGCTCGGTGTGAAGTTCCTGCCCGTCGTCACCAAGGCCACCGAAAAAGTCGGCCTGGCCAATCAATACAACGAATTCGCTGGCAAAGCGGCCGGCTTTGGCCTGGTCAAAAAAGAAGACGCCAACATCCAGCAGTACGTCACCGGCAAATCGCTCGATGGCCTGTATCTCATCATCGCTGAAGAAGAAAAAAAGATTCGCCAGGACCCGGTCGGCACCGGCAGCGCCATCCTGCAAAAGGTTTTTGGCTCGTTGAAATAGGTTTTTACCGCCAGAACGACAAAATACCCGGCAAAAAAGCCTGCAGCCCCGGAATATGGGCGCACTTTGCTATTAAAAATATAGCAATTGCAGTTTGTGCAAGTGGCGGACCTCGCTACATTACCTTAGCCAGCTCCATCACCAGGATGGACGCCAGCTGGGCGCGCAGGCTGTCGCGGCTGACGCGTGTCATGCTGTCGGACATCCAGCCGGCCATCTCCAGTGTGTTGGACTCGCTGGCAATCTCGATGAAGGGGTAGTTGGGGTCGGTTTTGCGCAAGTCCTCGCGCAGCTCGTCAAAGATGTGGTCACGCACACGCTGGTCGATGATGACCAGGTGCGGCGCGTCGAGTTCACAAAAACGCACGCCCTGCCTGGTATTGGGCACGGCGTCTGCCACCAGGGCCATGGAGCGGCAGACCAGGTTGATGTCAAAGCGCAGTTTCTCGTCGTCGGTGATGACCAGCACCCGGTGGCCAGCGAGTGGTTTTGATTCGCTGTTGACCGAGTCCCCGCCGGTGTCCACCTCCACGGCGGTC
>JANYFF010000595.1 GCA_025362825.1 Polaromonas sp.
GTGGGCGCTCGCCAAGTCGCGCGAGACGACCACGAGCTGGCCATCGCGCGAGCCGTCTTTGTAGGTGGCGAGCTTCATCGTTCGGGTTCTCCTTCAGCGGTGGAGCGGGTCGAGAAGAATCGATTGTCGATGCAGCCAACCTCACCCGTGCGCGCCGCCACGCGGCCCGGCCGGGGCCGGCCCGGGCGCACGCTCGCGGTGCTGGTGGCGATGGTGCTGCTCGCGCACGTGCTCTTGCTGCGCGGGCTCGACGCGGTGGGCATCGGCGCAGCGCACGAGCCGGGCAGTGCCTCGATGAGCGTGCGCACGATCGAAGCGGCGCCGGCGCTGGCCGCCGACGAGCCGGCCGTGCCCACGGTCGATGGCGAAGCGGCTCCCGCCGTGGTGTTGGCGCCGCCGCCGCCGTCGGCGCGAGTACGCCCGCCGCGCGCGACACGCGAGCCATCGAAGGCCGCGCGCACCGAGCCTTCGGCAGCTGCGATACCGGCACCGCTCACCGCGGAGGCCGTGCAGCCCGCTGCGATGGCAGCGAGCCAGGCGGTCGCGGCCGACGCCGCGGTTCCGGCTGTCGAGGTGATGGCCGAGGTGGCTGTCGCCACGACCGCGACCACGGCCGCCACCATCGCCCTTCCGAGCGTGGCCGCGGCGCCCGTGGAGGCTGCGCCTGCGCTTCCGCCGGCAGCGTCGCAACCGCTGCTGCCCGCCGGCGAAAGGCCGCCCGTCTACCGCACCCGGTTGCCGCCGCCGGCCACCCTGCGCTACCAGGTGCGCAGCGGCTTCCTTCGCGGCACGGGCGAGATCCGCTGGCGCCGCGAAGGCGAGGGCTACGGCATCGTGCTCGAAGCGCGCATCGCGGGCCTGACGCTGCTCAAGTGGTCGAGCGACGGCCGCATCGACGAAGCCGGCCTGGCGCCCACGCGCTTCCTCGACCAGCGGGCGCGGCGCGCGCCGCAGGCGGCCAACTTCCAGCGCGAGAGCGGCAAGGTCACCTTCTCCGGGCCGCCTGCCGAGTGGCCGCTGTACGCCGGCATGCAGGACGAGCTGAGCTGGATGATCCAGCTCGCGGGCATCGCCGCGGCCGAACCGGCGCTGCTGGTGGACAGCGGGCACATCACGCTGGTGGTGGTGGGCGCGCGTGGCGAGGCACGTGTGTGGAACGTGCGCTATGCCGGCCGCGAGAACGTCGAGACGGCGTCGGGAACGATCCACGCCGTCAAGCTCGTGCGCGACCGCGACGGCCCGTACGACCGCAGCTACGAGATCTGGCTCGACCCGGCGAACGGCTACCTGCCGGCCCACGTGACCCGCCGCAACGCCGACGGCAGCAGCGACTTCGACATCCTGCTCGACCGCGTCGAACCGGCCTCCTGAACGGCTCGCGGCCGGCGCTTGCAATCGGCGCGGCGGCCCGCAAATTCACAGCAGGAGATCAACGCCCATGCACATGCTCTACAACTCCGACAGCTTCACCGTCGTCGCGATGGACATTCCGGTCGCCGCCGATGCGCCGGCGCGCGGTGGCTTCGAGATCGTCGACAAGCTCGCCCGCAAAGACATCTTCATCGAAGGCGAGATGGCCGACAGCTTCAAGTCCGGCGCGATCGAGCTCATGGCCACGCAGCCGAGCGAGGAAGACATCGACGACTACATCAGCCGCTTCACCTCGCTGATGCCGCAGCCGCTCGTCCTCCACTGACAGGGCACGGCGCGAAGGGCCACGCTGCGCGTGCCCTGCGCTCGGGAAGGCGGCTTCCTACAATCGTGTCCATGAACCTTCCGGCCTACACCCGTGGCGCGGCGCTGCCGCAGATCCTGCAGCAGCGCATCGTGGTGCTCGACGGCGCCATGGGCACCATGATCCAGCGCCACAAGCTCGGCGAGGCCGACTACCGCGGCACGCGCTTCGCCGACCACGGCAAGAGCCTGAAGGGCAACAACGACCTGCTCCAGCTCACTCGGCCCGACGTGATCCGCTCGATCCACGAGGCCTACCTGGAGGCCGGTGCCGACATCGTCGAGACCAACACCTTCGGCGGCTCGTCGGTGGCACAGGCCGACTACGGCCTGCAGCACGTGGCACGCGAGATCAATCTCGAAGGCGCACGGCTGGCGCGCGAGCTGTGCGACCGATTCTCGAGCGCCGACAAGCCTCGCTTCGTGGCCGGTGCGCTCGGCCCCACGCCCAAGACGGCGAGCATCAGCCCCGACGTCAACGACCCGGCGGCGCGCAACGCGACCTTCGACGAATTGCGCGCGGCCTACCGCGAGCAGGCGAGCGGCTTGCTCGAAGGCGGCTGCGACCTGTTCCTGATCGAGACCATCTTCGACACCCTGAACGCCAAGGCCGCGATCTTC
>JANYFF010000002.1 GCA_025362825.1 Polaromonas sp.
GTCAAGGCCTCGAGAATTTCGTTGGACGACACGGTGAAGCTGCGCGGCACGCCTTCAGACAGATTGCGCCCGCGCACTTCCATTTCCTTTACTTCGCTGCCCGGGAACGCGGAGCCGATCTTCTTTTTGATCGCTTCAGCCGTGGGCTCGCCTATCAACATGCCGTAATTGCGTCGGATGTAGTTGATGATGGCTTCGTCGAACTTGTCGCCGCCCACCCGCACGCTGCCTTTGTAGACCATGCCGCCAAGCGAAATCACGCCGACTTCCGTGGTACCGCCGCCGATATCCACCACCATTGAACCACTGGCCTCGCTGACGGGCAAGCCGGCGCCGATCGCGGCCGCCATCGGCTCTTCGATCAAAAACACGTCGCGCGCCCCAGCGCCCAGAGCCGACTCGCGGATCGCGCGCCGCTCGACCTGGGTCGAGCCGCACGGCACGCAAATGATGATGCGCGGACTGGGCCGAAAGACACTACGCGGATGCACCATCTTGATGAACTGCTTCAGCATCTGCTCGGTGACCGTAAAGTCAGCGATCACGCCGTCTTTCATCGGGCGGATCGCCTCGATATTGCCCGGCACCTTGCCCAGCATGGCCTTGGCTTCCTTGCCCACCGCCTGGATGGTTTTCTTGCCTTGCGGCCCGCCTTCATGGCGAATCGCCACTACCGAGGGCTCGTCCAGCACAATGCCTTTGTCGCGTACAAAAATCAGCGTGTTGGCGGTACCCAGGTCGATCGCCAAGTCAGTGGAGAAGTACTGACGGAATGCTCCAAACATCGAATCCTCTCAGGCACGGCAAGCGCGTCGGCCTGCCATCGCCGTATATTTATAAGCTCAAAAATTGTCGATTTCGCACCTGAATCCGCAACTTTGGGAACGGCGCGCAAAGGCGGGATAATACCCCATCCCCTGTTTCCAACGTGACGGTTCACGCGGCATTACGCGTGTTTCGCGTCCGGATTTCTTCCCACCTCTGCCATGTCCCTGACAACTTCCGACATCTCCCGTATCGCCCATCTTGCGCGGCTGGAAATGGCACCCGCCGAAAGCGAGCGCATGCTAACAAAGCTTAGCGGGTTTTTTGACATGGTGCAAAAGATGCGCTCGGTGGACACCACTGGCATTGCGCCTCTTGCACACCCTTTTGAAACCATTGGTGACGTGTCGCTGCGCCTGCGCGACGACCTGGTGAGCGAGCCCGACAACCGCGCGGCGAATCAGCGCAGCGCCCCGGCGGTCGAGGCCGGCCTGTTCCTGGTGCCGAAAGTGATCGAGTAGGCCATGACTTTGTCCACAATCGAATTGCATGACCTGAGCCTGGTCGAACTGGCCCAGCACCTGCGCCAGCACAAGGTGTCGGCGATGGAAGCGGCGCAGCACTTTCTGGCGCGTGCCAAAACCCACGACGCTCTGGGGGTCTACCTGGCGCGCGACGAAACAGTCTCTCTGGAGCAGGCCTGCGCGGCCGACCAGCGGCTGGCAACCGGCTCCGGTGGGTGCCTCGAAGGCGTACCGCTGGCCCACAAGGACATCTTTGTAACCAAAGACTTCGTAACCACCGCCGGCTCGCGCATGTTGCGTGACTACCGCTCGCCATTCGACGCCACCGTGGTCGCCAACCTGGCGCGCGAAGGTGCCGTTACCTTGGGCAAACTCAATTGCGACGAGTTCGCGATGGGCTCCTCAAACGAAAACTCAGCCATTGCTGCAATCGGCCATACGCGGCCCGCCCCGGTTCCCAACCCCTGGAACACAGCACATATCCCGGGCGGTTCGTCCGGCGCCAGTGCGGTTGCGGTAGCCGCGCGTTTAACCCCTGCGACCACCGGCACCGACACCGGTGGATCGATCCGCCAGCCGGCGTCGTTCTGCGGCATTACCGGTATCAAGCCCAGTTACGGGCGCGCCTCGCGCTACGGCATGGTCGCTTTTGCGTCCAGCCTGGACCAGGCCGGCCCGATGGCCCGCAGCGCGCAGGATTGCGCACTGCTGCTGAGTGCGATTTGCGGGCCGGACCTGGACCGCGACTCGACCTCGCTGGACCTGCCCCCAGAAGATTTCAGCCGCCTGCTAGGCGACTCTATGCAAGGTTTGCGTATCGGTGTGCCGCAAGAATTTTTCGGCGACGGCGTGGCACCCGACGTGCGCGCGGCGGTGGAGGCCGCACTGGGCCAGTATGAAAAACTGGGCGCGCGGCGCGTACCCGTTTCCTTGCCGCGCACCGAACTGTCGATTCCGGTCTACTACATCATTGCCCCGGCCGAAGCGTCGAGCAACTTGAGTCGATTCGATGGCGTCAAGTTCGGCCATCGCGCACACGACTACAAAGACCTGGCCGACATGTACCGCAAGACCCGCGCCGAGGGTTTCGGCGACGAGGTCAAGCGCCGCATCATGATCGGAACTTATGTGTTGTCGCACGGGTATTACGACGCGTATTACCTGCAGGCACAAAAAATTCGTCGCATGCTGGCAGACGATTTCCAGCAGGCCTTCCAGCAATGTGACGTTAT
>JANYFF010000015.1 GCA_025362825.1 Polaromonas sp.
TGGATCGGGCTGGCAGGAGAATCCGAACTCGCGATAAACAGTATGTCCGAAATCAGCAATGCCAGGCGATCCAGCTCTTCAATATTGCCTTCGAGCACGCCTTGAAGATCTGCCGCGGAGCGTGGCAGTGAAAGTGCGACCTGGGTCCGGCCCAGAAGTGTTGCTACGGGAGTTCGCATCTCATGCGCCAAGTCTCCCGAGAAGTCCTGCAGACGCCGATAGCCCTCATCAATGCGGTCCAGCATGCCGTTGAATTCCGTGGCAAGTTCTGCAAGCTCCAGTGGCAACGTTGTTGCTGACAAACGCCGACTTAAAGACTTGGTGCCAATCGATGCGGCCAAACGGTTGAAACGCCGCAGCGGCGTCAATGCCGTGCGCGCGATCAACCACGCCCCAACTGCGACGATCAGCAGTAGCAGGGGCAGGCCCACCAGCGTTGCTTTTATAAATCCAGTCAGCAGCCGGGCGTCATGTCGGCGATCCAGCGAGAGTTCAAATTTAACCGGATGGCCATCTGCTGTGGGAACCGCACCTTGCAGCTTGCTCAATCGTTGACCACCGAGCGCCGACCAGATACGCGAGCCTGCCGGGCTGTGTGTTTCATCGGCCACCGCTTGGTCAATTGAAGGCGCCGCTGGTGAGAAAGTTGCGATGGGCAGTCCTGTGGTGTCATCAAGGAGCTCCAGACGCAGATCATCGTGACCGATCAGCAGGTCCTCAAAGCGATGGCGGTTCTGTTTGAGCGCTTGGGCAGAAGGAATTTCTGACAGAAGGTGGCCAAGAACATCCCTTTTACCCTCCAGTTCGGCAAGTGACCGTGCGTCCAGTTGCTGGGTCAGCGCCCAAAAGGCTACAGTTGTTGCCCCACCCGCCACAATCAACCCAAAAAAAGCACTCGCCACAGCGATGTGTGAAGCCAAAGAGTTCCTGGACAACGAGGCCTGAAGGCGAAATTTCATGCGACCTCTCTGGATTCCAGTACATAGCCGACCCCGCGCACCGTGTGAATCAGTTTGTTTTCAAAAGGGTCGTCAATTTTCAGACGCAGGCGCCGAATCGCCACTTCAACCACATTGGTGTCCGACTCAAAATGAATATCCCATACCAGTGATGCGATTTGTGTACGGGACAAGACCTCGCCGGCCCTTTGGGCCAGAAGGGTCAGCAACGCAAACTCTTTGGCCGACAAATCTATACGCTGGCCGGCACGGGTGGCGCGGTGCCGTACCGGATCAATTTCCAGATCTGCCGTGCGCAGCACAGGTTCTGTGGCAACGGGGTGGCTGCGTTTAAGAAGCGTGCGAACCCGTGCCAAAAGCTCCGGAAATTGAAAGGGCTTGACCAGGTAGTCATCGGCGCCCAGATCAAAACCTCTGACCTTGTCGTCGGTTTTGCCACGAGCAGATAGCATCAGAACCGGAACTTTCCTTGAAGTGCGCAGCGCCGACAACACGGCAAATCCGTCGATGCCTGGAAGCATGACATCCAGAATGATGAGATCGTGATCTCCTGTAACGGCGACATGCAGGCCATCCGTTCCGCTATGAGCCACTTCGACGGCGTAGCCACTTTCGCTCAATCCCTGGCGCACGTATTCTGCGGCTTTGGGTTCATCATCGATCACCAGAATTTTCAAAAGATGCCTCTTGTTTGGATAACGAATCTGAAATCTGCGGGCCAGCGTTGTGAAGGCCCCATTTTTTTAAAGTAGGAACCGTGATGCAAAGGTTGCATCGCAGTCATCCCAGTGTTGGGGTGGCACTTTGCAAGTTGTTCTACAGGAGTCCTATCATGAAATCGAAATTTTTTGCTGCTACCGTTGTCGCCATTGCCGCTCTGAGTGGCGTTAGTGCATTTGCACAGGCCAATGTCCAGAATCGCCTGGAGGGCGAAGCTTCTACCCGGGTGACTTTTGACACCTCGCCCAGCAAGTTGACTCGGGCCCAGGTTCAGGCTGAGTATCTGCAGGCCAGAAAAAACAACACTTTGCCCTTGAGTGATGAAGCGAGCTTCTCGCCCGCAGTTGCTCAAACCAGCAATCTGACTCGCGCCGAGGTGGTTGCCGCGATGGGCAAAGTCCACGCGCTGGACGGTAGCGAAAAACTCACTCAGCACTAAACGCGCGCTGGGCCTCGGCGGCAACGCTGCAAATCCGCCGAGATCCCGAGTTAGGGGAACGGTTGCACAGCATTCGATCCCTTCATTAAATTCAATAGGAAAACTCTCATGAAATCAACTCTCAAAATCTCTTTGGCCGCAGCTTTACTTTCCGTCGGCATGAGCGGCATGGCGCTCGCCGCAACTGACACCTCGCCGAGTACGACAGCGGTAGCAGCATCGCCAGCGACCGTCAAACTGACGGTAGGCGAAGTTCGCAAGGTGGACCTTGAACAGGGAAAACTGACCATCAAGCACGAAGCGCTTGAAAACCTCGACATGCCCGGCATGACCATGGTGTTCA